>CAYWMC010000131.1:0-6930 GCA_964459345.1 uncultured Klebsiella sp.
TGACGATCGCCACCAACATGGCCGGTCGCGGCACCGACATCGTGCTCGGCGGCAAGTGGGAGCACGAAGTGGCAGCACTCGAAAATCCGGCACCTGAGCTTGTCGAAGAGATCAAGGAAGCGTGGCGCAAGCGCCATGCGCAAGTCGTGGAGGCGGGCGGGCTGCACATCATAGGGACCGAGCGACACGAATCCCGTCGCATCGACAATCAGTTGCGCGGCCGCTCCGGTCGTCAGGGAGATCCGGGCTACTCCCGTTTCTACCTGTCACTGGAAGACAATCTGATGCGCATCTTCGCATCCGAGCGCGTGAAGAATTTCATGCAGGCCCTGGGGATGGAGCGCGGCGAAGCCATCGAACACAGCATGGTGTCCAAGTCCATCGAGAAGGCACAGCGCAAAGTGGAAGGTCGCAACTTCGACATCCGCAAGCAATTGCTGGAGTACGACAACGTGGCGAACGATCAGCGCACCATCGTCTATCGTCAGCGCAATGAGCTGATGGCCAGCGACAATATTTCCGATCTGATTGGCAGCATGCGCCAGGAAGTCGCTACGCAGGTAGTGGCCACGCATATTCCGCCACAGAGCGTGCCGGATCAGTGGGACGTCGAAGGCCTGGAGCAGGCCGTCGAGGCCCAGTTCGCCCGCAAGCTGCCGATTCAGCAGTGGCTGGACGAAGATGAAAAGCTCTTCGAGGAAACCCTGCGCGAGAAGATCGTGGCGGTGCTGCACGAGGACTACGAGAAGAAATCAGCGCTGGTGGGCGAGAAGATGCGCTTGCTGGAGAAGCAGATCGTGCTGCAGATTCTCGACAATCTCTGGAAAGAGCATCTGGCGGCGATGGATCAGTTGCGACAGGGCATTTTCCTGCGCGGTTATGCGGGCAAGAACCCGAAGCAGGAATACAAGCGCGAGGCGTTTGCCCTGTTCCAGGAATTGCTCTCCAATCTGCAGCATGAAGTGATCCGTTTCCTCAGTCATGTACAGATCCGCACGACAGAAGAGATCGATGCGATCGAACGCCAGCGTGAAGAGGAGCGAGCACGCGAACGCATGCTGTTCCAGCACGCACAGGCGGCGACACTGGCACAGGAAGCGGCAGCGGCAGAAGCCGCCGCGGCACCCGAAACAGGTGACCCCCGCGCCATGGCAGCGCAGGACAACACCCCCTTCGTGCGCGATGAGAAGAAAGTGGGCAGGAATGATCCCTGCTACTGCGGCTCCGGCAAGAAATTCAAGCAATGTCACGGGAGACTGAGTTGAGCAATATGAGTATTTCAGAAATCAAGGCAGAGGATCTGCTGGCCGTCGCGGGCGTGAAAGTGGCATCAGTCATGAGCGGAATTCGTTACAAGAACCGCCTGGATCTGGTGTTGATGGAGATTGCTCCCGGCGCCACCGTGGCCGGCGTGTTCACGCTGAATGCCTTCTGTGCGGCGCCGGTGCAACTGGCGCGCAAGCATCTGGCGGAGAGTGGCGGAGCCATTCGTTACCTGCTGATCAACACGGGCAACGCCAATGCCGGCACAGGGCAGAAGGGGCTCGACGACGCTGCGGCCTGTTGCGGATTTGTGGCGCAGCACACGGGCGTTGCTGCCTCGCAGGTACTGCCATTCTCCACCGGCGTCATTGGCGAGAATCTGCCCGTGGCAAAAGTGGAAGCCGGCGTGCCCAATGCTCTGAATGCACTGGGTGACGAATGGCTGCAGGCGGCCAGAGGCATCATGACGACGGACACGCGCCCCAAGGCTCGTTCCGTGCGCGTGGACTGCAATGGCAAGTCTGTCGTCATCACCGGCATCGCCAAGGGCGCCGGCATGATCAAGCCGAACATGGCAACGCTGCTCAGTTTCGTCTTTACCGACGCGGCCATCGAACAGAGCCTGCTGCAGCAGATGCTGGCCAGCGTGGTGGACCAGTCGTTCAATCGCATCACAGTCGATGGCGACACGTCCACCAACGATTGCTGCGTGCTCACGGCCACTGGCAAGAGCGGCGTGACCATCACGCGGACTGACAAGGCTGTATTCGAACGCTTCGAAGACGCGCTGCAGGACCTGGTCCGCGAGCTTGCCAAGGACATCATTCGCGATGCCGAAGGCGCGAAGAAATTCGTGACGGTCGATATTCAGGGCGGCGCCGATGTGCAGGAGTGTCTGAAGGTGGCCTATGCCATCGCCGAGTCGCCCCTGGTGAAGACGGCCTTGTCGGCGTCAGACCCGAACTGGGGCCGTATCCTGGCTGCCATCGGCCGCGCTGGCGTCCATGCACTGGATGTCAGCCGCATCACCATCCACCTGGGCGCAGTGTGCATCGTGCAGAACGGCACACTGGCAACGACCTACACCGAGGCGCAGGGGCAGGCCGAGATGAACAAGCCGGCCATCGACATCACCGTCAATCTGGCGCGGGGCAGTGCGCGGGAAACGGTGTGGACCTCGGACCTGTCTGAAGACTATGTCCGCATCAACGCCAGCTATCGCAGCTGAGCGCCAACGCTGACAGGGAATTGCCAGTGCCACCAGTCGTGCATGTCGCCGTAGGAGTGATTCAGGATTCTGCCGGGCAGGTCCTGATTGCCCTGCGTCCGCCCAAAGCCCATCAGGGGGGGCTCTGGGAATTCCCGGGGGGCAAGTGTGAACCGGGGGAATCCGTAGAATCCGCGCTGATCCGCGAACTTGAGGAAGAGCTTGGCATCACCGCGCTGCAGCAGGAGCCTCTGTGCAGAATCTGCCATGACTATGGCGACAAGAAGGTGCTGCTGGATGTGCGCAGAGTGACATCCTTCGCCGGCCTCCCTGTCGGGCGCGAAGGCCAGCCACTGCGCTGGGTGGCGCCCGCTGCGCTGGACCCTGCGCACTTTCCCGTTGCCAACCGCGCCATCATCCGACGGCTGCAATTGCCCCACCTGCTGCCGATAACAGGCACAGCGCCGTCCGGCGATGCCTTTCTCGAACACTTCAGAAGTCTGCTGGCAGAAGGGCATTCGCTGGTGCAGCTGCGCGCGCCGGATGTTGATCGCGCGCAGTTCCAGCGGCTGGCGCGCCAGTGCCTGCTGCTGTGCCAGGAGTACGGTTGCCGGCTGCTGCTCAATGCCGATGCAGCGCTGCTGGAGACCGTGCCGGCCGCTGGCATCCATGCGACAGGCGCACAGCTGCATTCGTTGACAGCCCGGCCCTTGAGCGAGGCCCACTTGTTTGGCGCTTCGTGCCATTCGCTGGCGGACTTGCAGCATGCCGAAGCCGCCGGAGCTGACTACGCCTTCCTGTCGCCAGTAAGGCAGACGACGTCGCACCCCGGGCAGGAAGGCATCGGCTGGGATGTCTTCGAGACCTGGGTGCGCTCCGTTGGCATTCCTGTCTATGCGCTGGGTGGTCTGGGGCGCAATGATCTGCCGGAGGCGCGCCGTCGCGGTGCTCTGGGCATCGCGGCCATCTCGGCGTTCTGGCACTGACGCAGGAGCCGGCAATTCGGCGCGCCGGTGCTACTCTTGAAGACAAATGCCGCCAAGAGTGTGACTCGATTCACCGCTTGGCTAGGTAATAGCTTGAATTTATTGGACTTAGGCGCATAATCCCGGCCAACACAGCAACCAGCAGCAAGGATCCAAGTCATGGCGAGAGGCTTCATCAAGGCGTGCCAGTGCCTGGCAACAGGAATTCTGTTACTCGGCAGCGCTGTCCAGGCTGACCAGGCCGTGCTGCTGCAGGAAGCAGTGCTGGTGGAAGCCAATCCCAATCCCGACCAGCCCGCCCTGCGAGCTACCTACATGACCAATGACGGCTGGGCCGTCACCAGCCCCACGTTCATCGATGCCGCAGTCATGGTGTTTGACTTCGGCGAGCGCCGTTCTGTCAGCCGCGCAGTGCTCAGCCTGCCGCTGGAAGCCCTGTATCCCCGCGGTGGCCAGGCACCTCTGCGGGTTTTTGCCTTTGCGGATGATGGCCGGATAGATCTGTCTGACTACAAGGCCGGAGGCTCCATCGCGGTGGCAGAACTGGATGCAGTCGCCGCCTCCGGAGGCAACGCCGCCGCAACGCTGACCGTCGATGTGACGGGAGCCGTCAACGCCATTCTGCCGGGCAGCCGCTTTGTGGGCATCCGCGTGCAGAGCACGGCGGTTCCGGCAGATGTGACTCCGGCTTTCCCGGTCTGGACCGGCGTGAAATTCCGCCCGCTCTACAGCATGGAATTTTCCACCGGCACACCGCCCGCATTGCCAGTCGACCGGCCGCGCTTCGATGGTTTCACGCTCTCGGTGCCGGGGGTCAGCGCGCCGGGCGTCGGCGCCTACAACGTTGCCCTGTCCCTGGTGAATGCCGACGCTGGCGAATTCGTGCTCAGCGCGGCGACCGACATTTCGCCTCCCGGCAGCATCAGCGGTTCCGGCCGCCAGGGCCTGCAGCTGCTGGATTGCGCGGCCTTCACCGTGCCCCCCGGCTCGCAGACATTGGTGCCTGGCGCGCCAGCCTTCGACCCGCGCACCGGCGTCCTGGACATTCCGTCAATGCTGTTCTCCGGCAAGGAGTATGCGGTGCGCATGCAGCTGGTCGCGGGCATCAGCCCCATGCGTTTCCGCCTGCTGTCGCTGACCGAGATTCCTGCCGGTGCGCCTGTGCCGGAAGTCACCATCGCACAGTTCGGCGGCAGTCTGGCCATTCAGCCCACACAGGACTTCCTGCCCCTGTGCCATGGCTGGGTGCTGATCGGCGACACCACGCGCAATGCCCTGGTGGAACGCAACGTCATCACGGGTGAGACGGGTGCCACTTACAAATTCAACACCATTCCGGATGAGATGCTGCTGGATGCTGATGCCGGGCTGGTGTACTTCTCAACGCTGCCTGAGAGTGAGCGTCTGTATATTCTCGACATCGCCTCCGGCGCGTTCACGTTCCATCGGCTGCGCGAAGGCGGCAGGGACTTTGTCCCGGTGGATATCGCCCTGGGCGAGAACGACAATGTCTTCACGCTGCTGTTCGACCCCCTGCACGAGCTCGAAGACAACGGTCCGGCCGAGGAAGGGCTGTGGATGGGTGTCTTCAATCCGGAGGGCGATCCGGTGACGGCCGCCATTCCACTGCTTGAGCCGGTCCGTATCGAGTATGACCCAGTGCGCAGGCATGTGTTTCTGGCCACGGAGTCCAATCTCGCTACCTTCGAATTCAATCCCCTGAACAGCGCCCTGACGTTTGTGCAGGGCACCGACATCGCGGTGGGCAGCGGCTGCACCGATTTCAGCATTTCGCCCGATGGCAACCGTCTGGCCTATTCCTGTCCCGAGGGCAATGAGCGCACGCCTTCCACTGCCATTGTCGACATGGACCCCCTGGAGTACTACAACACCGACGGCAAATGGATTCTGGAAAATGCGCCGGTCAGCGCAGTGTTCGACCAGTCAGGGGAAGTGCTCATCGCCACCGATGGCATCAAGCTGTACTTCTTCGATGTGCGCACCCACCTGCTGCACAGCAGCTATTCGCTGGGTCTGGCGGATGGCGAAACGGTCAACAAGGTGCGTCTCTCGCGGGATGGCAATCTGGTGATGGTGTTGCTGCAGAATGAGCTGGGGGACACGGCGGGTCGCATTCACTGGGTGCCGCTCCCGGCCTTCGCGCCGCTCTGATGTTCAAGACGCCCTCAGCGAAGGGCGTTGTCGTCTTCCTCGTCGTCCGGCAGAGGCGACTCGGCCGGAATGCTGTTGCGCTCGCTGGCCCAGTCACCGAAGTCGATCAGCTTGCAGCGCTGCGAGCAGAAGGGGCGCCACGGACTGGCCTCACTCCAGACCACCTTCTTCATGCAGGTGGGGCAGTTTACTTCCAGTACTCGCGTGTTCATGAGCTTTCTTCCTGTGTAGTCGGTGCCGCCACAAGGCGTCGGTAGCGTTCGTCCTGCGCGCGGACCGCCGCGTGCAATTCCTGCAAATCTCCTTCGTTGAGTATGACGTCGTCGGCCTTCTCCCGACGCTGCGCGCGACCCCACTGGGCAGCGATGATGGCGTCCACAGTCCGCGCGTCCGAAGCATCGCGGCGCAGGGTGCGTTCCCGCTGCAGCGCTTCGCTGGCGTCGATGAGCAGCACGCGGTCCACCAGGGCATCCTGACCGGTCTCCAGCAACAATGGATTGCTGAGAATGGCATAGGGCGTCTCGGGCAGTGCCACCGCCGCAGCCAGTTGCCGGACGAGACTGGCGCGGATCAAGGGATGCAGCAATGCTTCCAGCCACTGCCGTTCGGCGGCATCGGCAAATACGCGTTGGCGCAGGGCCGTGCGGTCGAGTTCGCCCGAGGGCAGCAGAATCCCGGGGCCGAAGTGGCCGGCGATGGCCGCCAGCGCTGCCGTGCCAGTTGCCACGACTTCCCGGGCCGCCACATCGGCGTCGATGACAGGAACGCCGAGTTCCTCGAAACAGGCTGTCGCAGCACTCTTGCCGCTGCCAATACCGCCCGTCAGCCCGACCAGCAGTTTCGAACCGGCCTTGTGGCGCTGCGTCTCTGCCATGCTCAGCCCGTCAGCATCTGGATGTAGAGCTGTTTGAACGTGTCACCCCACAGCAGCGCGATGAAGCCGGCGCCGGCAAGGTAAGGGCCGAAGGGAATCGGGATGTTGCGGTCGCGGCCACGGAACACCAGCAGGCTGATGCCGACGACCGCGCCAACCAGCGAAGACAGAATCACGATCAGCAGCAGACTCTGCCAGCCCATCCAGGCGCCCAGAGCGCCCAGCAGCTTGAAGTCGCCGTAGCCCATTCCTTCCTTGCCTGTCAGCAGCTTGAAGGCCCAGTAGAGAGACCACAGGGACAGGTAGCCGACGACCGCGCCCAGCACTGCATCCCGCGGACTGACCAGCGCTCCCGGCAATACGGCACTTGCCAGCAGGCCGAGCCAGAGCAGGGGCAGGGTGATGTCGTCGGGCAGCAACTGATGATC
>CAYWMC010000132.1:0-4268 GCA_964459345.1 uncultured Klebsiella sp.
GCCCGCGAACTGTACTTGTGCAGGAGCAGTTCGCGGGCAGGGCCCGCTCCCACAGGCAAGGCCCGCTCCTACAGTGTTTCCAGCTGTTCACTCTTTTCCAGCCAGAGTGATTCGACACCCTCGGCCTCGGACTTGAGGGCAGCCTGCTTCTGCAGCAGCGCGCTCAGGTCCTTCTTGCGGCTCTCTTCGTACAGACTGGCATCACCCAGCTGGGTTTCCACCTGGGTCAGGTCAGCATGCAGCTTGTCGAGCTTCTGTTCCAGCTTCTTTATTTCATTGCGCAGCGGTGCCAGTTGCTGGCGGGTGGCGGCAGCCTGCTGGCGTTGCTCCTTGCGATCCCCCTTCTTCTCGTCGCCCGCCTCCGCCGGCCTGGCTGCCGTGCCGGTGCTGCCCTTGCTGTTCTCCTGCATCCACTTTTCGTAGTCGTGCAGATCGCCCTCGAATTCCTGACAACGGCCGTTGTGAATGGAGTGGAATTCATCAACGGTGTTGCTGAGCAGATGGCGGTCGTGGGACACAATCACCAGCGCCCCTTCGAAGCCCTGCAGGGCCACGGTGAGTGCGTGCCGCATCTCCAGGTCCAGGTGGTTGGTAGGCTCGTCCAGCAGCAGCAGATTCGGCTTCTGCCACACCACCAGGGCCAGCGCCAGGCGGGCCTTCTCGCCCCCCGAGAAATTCTCGATGGTCTCGGTGATGCGGTCGCCGCGGAAATCGAATCCACCCAGAAAATCTCGGATGCTCTGGTCCCGGGCTGCCGGGTCGAGGCGCTGCAGCAACAGCATGGGGCTGGCGCGCTGATCCAGCACGTCCACCTGATGCTGCGCGAAATAGCCTACCTGCAGAAACTTCGAACTGCGCATCTCACCCGCCAGAGGGGCCAGATCGCTCGCAATCGTGCGCAGCAGTGTGGACTTGCCACAACCGTTGAAACCCAGCAGACCGATGCGCGTGGTGTCGCGAATGGTCAGCCGGATATTGCTCACCAGTGGCGAGCCATAGCCGACACTCACCTTGTCCAGCGCCAGCAGCTCGGCGGGCAGACGCTCGGGCGTGGGGAATTCGAAATGGAACGGCGAGTCGATATGGGCCGGAGCGATCAACTGCATGCGGTCCAATTCCTTCAGGCGGCTCTGGGCCTGCCTTGCCTTGGTGGCCTTGGCGCGGAAGCGGCGCACGAAGTCCTCGATCTCGGCAACGCGGCGCTGCTGCTTCTCGAACATGGCCTGCTCCTGCGAGAGCCGTTCTGCACGCTGCGTTTCAAAACTGCTGTAGTTGCCACGATAGAGCGTGAGTTTATGCTGCTCGACACTCACCACATAGGAGATGACTTCGTCGAGAAAGCTGCGGTCGTGGGAAATGATCAGCAGTGTGCCCTGATAGCGCTTGAGCCATTGCTCCAGCCACAGGGTGGCTTCCAGGTCGAGGTGGTTGGTGGGCTCGTCCAGCAGCAGCAGGTCGGACGGGGCCATCAGCGCGGCGGCCAGATTCAGACGAATGCGCCAGCCCCCGGAAAAACTCGAGACGGGATTGTCGAACTGCTCCGCCGTGAAACCCAGACCCGACAGCAATTGCATGGCGCGATAGCGAATGTCGTAGCCACCGATCTTGTCGAGATCACTGTGCAGATGAGCGATGGCCGCGCCGTCGCCCTGCAGCTCGGCGGCATGCAGCTGACGTTCGATCTCGCGATAGCGTTCGTCGCCATCGATCACGAAGTCCACCGCCGACGTGGCGGAGGCCACGGTCTCCTGCCGCATGTGGGCGCAACGCAGCCCTTCCGGCATCGACAGATCCCCCTGGTCCAGCGCCAGTTGCCCCAGAAGACAGGCAAAAAGACTGGATTTGCCGCTGCCGTTGCGTCCAATGACGCCAATCTTCTGGCCATTGTGAATGGCCAGACTGGCATCGCGCAGCAGCACCAGTTCGCCGCGCATCAGCGTGGCATTGTTCAGGGAAATCATCGCGTTCACTCGTAGAGGGAGGGCCTGCCAGGCCCGATGGCGGGCAATGATACTACCGCTGCCCCCGCCAAGGCACTAGCGTGCAGCGAGCGCCAGTCTGATTGATTTCCCCAGGCCGACTTCGTACACTCGGTTCGACTTGCAACCAGGGTGCGGCATGAAACAGATACTGCTGATAGATGACGACGAGAAACTCGGACAGTTGCTGACGCAATATCTGGAGCGCTATGACATGACGGTCACGGCGGCCCATACGCCGTCCAAGGGCTTCGAATACCTCAAGCGCAACAAGCCCGACCTGCTGATCCTCGATGTCATGCTGCCTGAAAAGGACGGCTTCGAGATCTGCCGCGAGATTCGCGCCAAATCCTCCCTGTACGGCCAGCTGCCCATTCTCATGCTGACAGCCCACGGCGAAGTCACCGACCGCATCGTCGGTCTCGAACTGGGCGCCGACGACTATCTGCCCAAGCCGTTCGAACCCCGGGAACTGGTGGCACGCATTACCAATATTCTGCGCCGCACCAGTGATGAGGCACGCAGTCAGCTGGATGTGCCGAGAATTCAGGGCCTGGAAGTGGACACTGTGCGCCGCCTGGTAAAGCTGGACGAGGAGATCGTCGAGCTGACCACCATGGAATACGAACTTCTGCTGCTGTTCATGCAGTCGCCCAACAAGACCTTCACGCGTGACGAACTGATGAACCGCCTGCGGGGCATCGATGCAGAATTGTTCTCGCGGGCCGTGGACACGCTCGTCAGCCGGCTGCGGCACAAGCTCAAGGACACCTCGAAGACACCGCGCTTCATCAAGACGGTGTGGGGACGCGGTTACACCTTTGTGGGCGAGCCGGGCTGAGGCCTGCGCCGCACCAGTGGCATCACCATGAGGACTCTGCCAGGGCGCATCAACAATTCTCTCTTCTTCCGTCTGTTCCTGATCTTCAGTGTGACAGTGCTGGTGTTCTTCATGATCATCACGCTGTCGATCCGTCAGATCGACGAGAACTGGCGCTCCGAGCGGCTGAACCCGCTTCCTGATTTCTATCTCGACAACATCACGCTCATCGTCGACAACATCGGCGTGCCGCCAGACCTGCAGCGGGCTACCCAGCTGGCCTCGGAACTCTCGCTGACCATCATCATCCGCAGCCCTCACATCAACTGGCAGTCCGATGACCAGAGTGATCTGGATGTGGACAGCGCAAGCTTCGTGCGCACGCTGTCGCGGGAAGCGCAGATCATGGTGGCGGGCGACGAGGAAGTGATTCGTGTGTCACGCGGCGCCTACGAGTATTTCCTGAACCGGCGGGTGCCCACGCTCAGCGACTACGACTACATCGTGGTGTATGTGGGCCTTGCGCTGGCAGGCCTGGCGCTGCTGCTCAACTACCTGCTGGTGCATCGTCTGCTGGTGGACCCGGTGCGCAAGTTGCGGGAAGGCGCCGAGCGCATCTGCGACGGCGACCTGAGCTACCGCGTGAAGACGCGCCGCACCGACGAGCTTGGCGAACTGACCCAGAGCGTGAACCACATGGCCGACTCGCTGCAGTCGATGCTGGAGGCGAAACGCCAGTTGCTGCTGGCCATCAGCCACGAGCTGCGCACCCCAATCACCCGCGCAAAACTGCAGCTGGAATTCATGGATGACGATGCCGTGCGCGAGGCGCTGGCGGACGACATCAACGAGATTGACCTGCTGATTTCCGACCTCATCGAAGCCGAGCGCCTCAGCAATCAGCATCAGGCCCTTCTGGCCGAGCATGTGGACTTCGCTGACTATATCGGGCTGGTGCTGGAGCCCTACTTCCACAACTACGCGCCGGGCGTGGACTATCAGCGGCCGGAAGAAGACGCCTCGATCTCCATCGACAAGCTGCGCACGCGGCTGCTGCTGACCAATATCGTGAACAATGCCATCCGGCACGGCCGGGACAAACCCATTTGCGTGTGTGTGTCATTCACTGCGAACGAAGCACTTCTGGAAGTGAAGGACGAGGGCGAAGGCATCTCGGCCGAACACATGGAACACCTGAGCGAACCGTTCTACCGGGCTGACAGTGCACGGCAGCGCAACACGGGGGGATTCGGGCTGGGACTCTATCTTTGCCGTCTGATTGCACAGGCCCACGGCGGCCGTCTGGAGATCAGCAGCGAGCTGGGGGTGGGGACGCACGTGAAGGTGTACCTGCCCTACGAGCAGGAGCAGGACCCGTCCTTGTAGGAGCTGGCCCTGCCCTGTGGGAGTAGGTTGTGGGAGCGGGGGGGGGCCGCCCCCCCGAGGGGGCCCCCCCCCACCCCCCACCC
>CAYWMC010000132.1:4278-6907 GCA_964459345.1 uncultured Klebsiella sp.
CTGGACCGGTCCTTGTTGGAGCGGGCCCTGCCCGCGATGGTTCGCGGGCAGGGCCCGCTCCCACAGCCTACTCCCACAGACCTCCCCCACATTTATCCTTGTGCCGTGCGGCGCCGTCCGCGCAGGTAGCCCATCAGCAGCACCAGGGCGATCAGCAGAATCGGCACCAGCGCCGTATTCACGAATTTCAGCACCGACCCCAGGCGCTCGATATCCTGATTCAGCTGCAGCTGCACTTCCCGCAGACGACGGCGCGTCTCCAGTTGCTGCTCGTTGAAACGGTCGATCTCGGCGCGCTGTTCATCGGACAGCTGATTGCCGTCCTGCGTGCTCGACAGCGCCGCAATCTGCGCTTCCGTCTGCTGCAGGTTCTGCAGCAATTCAGTCTCTTCCTCACGCAGACGCAGGTCTGCCTCGCGCTGCAGCTCCATCACTGTCAGGAACGGTCGCGCATAGCGGCCGCGGCTGCGGATGGTGACCAGCTCGGCATTGCCTTAGAGATTGTCCAGGGCGTTCATTATTAAGTCGCCGTTGCTGGCGAAGGCCTGCCCGATGCGCTGCCCGAAGAAGGACTGGATCTGCACCCACAGACGGTCATTGAGCAAATCCGAGTCGGCAATCAGGATGATATTGACCGGGCCGTTCGATTCACTCAGGTGAGCCGCGACAGGTTCCTCGGCAGCAGGAGTCGCCTCTGGCTCGGCACCTGCAGCGGCGTCTGCTCCGGTGGTGTCCGCTGCGTCGGCAGCAGGCTCTGCGGCAGGCGCCGGACGCCCTTCGGGGAAGGCTGTCTGCACAGGGCCGGACACGCGGGCAGCAATCGTGTAACGCTCGCCGGTGGCCTGGAAGTCATCCAGCAGAATGGTCGGGTCAATCAAGGCCTTGAACAGCGGCGCATCCATCAGGCCGGAATCCGCGCTGCTCTGCACCAGCGGCTCGAAGGTAGTCTGTGCGCCTTCCAGCGGCGCGATCGCTCCTGCGGACGACAGGTTCAGCACCTGCAGGCCAGTGGTCACGATGTCGCCGGCGAAACTGCCGCGCGCCAGACCCATCATGCCGTAGTGGGTGACGGGCCTTGTGGACTCGCCCATGTTGACGAGCAGCGCCTGTTCGCGGTCGGCCACCACGCGGGTATTGTCGAACTGGACACCCCAGGCGGTGAGCAGCTTCTCGAGATCGGAGGCCTGGTTCGGGCGCGCCACCGGCACGCCGTCTTCACCCGGCTGCGCCTGGGAGTCTGCAACCGGATCGAGGAAGGCCAGCACCTTGCCGCCACGCAATACAAACTGATCGATCGCGTACTGTGTCTGCTCGCTCAGCTCCTGCGGGTGCACCAGCATGAGAATGGTGATGTCCTCGTCAATGCTGGTGACATCAGGCGCTACCCGACGTGCAGTGTAGAGCTGCCGGATGGAGTCCATGATCATCAGCGGCGACACCGGACGCATGGTGTCGGGATTCATGCCGCCATCCACGGGCACGCTGGACAGGAAGCCCACGACGGGAGGCGTGGGATTGGCGACCTGCGTGATCAGTTTCGCCACTTCATATTCCAGAAACTCTTCCTGATCGGGCCGCACCAGGGCGATGGTCTTGAAGATCTTCTCGGCAGCAGCCTCTTCGCCTTCGGCGGGAACCGTGGACGGGTCCAGCGCCACGATGCCGAAGAACACTTCTTCGCCGCCTTCGCTCAGCGGCACGCGCTGCACGCCATACTCCACCGCCTCGTCTTCCTCTTCCGAGAAAGGCACCGGGTCCACCAGGCGCAGCGTCACATTGCCCTGACTGGCGATCTCCATCTCCTGCAGCAACTCCTGCACGCGGGTGCCATAGGTGCGCAGCTGGGGCACATCGGCTGTGGCTTCTTCAGAGTAGAAGAACAACAGCTCTACAGGCTTCTCCAGATCGCGCACGATATTGCGGGTGCCGTCCGCCAGGGTATAGAGACTGTCCTGCGTCAGGTCGACGCGCAGGCGGGGGAACACGCTGATCAGCGCCACGCTGACCAGCAGGAAGGCGGCGGTGATCACCAGGCCTTTTCCAGAAAACATCATCTTGCTGTTCATCATCAGACCCCTCAATTCGCTTTCTTGATTTCGATGACGATGGCGGAGGCAAACAGCCACGACGCCATGAACACGAGGAAGAACAGAATGTCACGCACGTCGAGCACGCCTTTGCTGATGGCGTCGAAATGCGTCAGGAAACTCAGTGCCGCCACCGCATCCACCAGCGCCTGAGGCGCCCAGTTGAAGGCGTTCAGCACGATCTCGGAGCCCGAGGCCACGAACACGAAACACAGGGCGACAGTCAGGATGAAGGCGATGACGGAGTTGCGCGTCATGGCCGACATGCACGAGCCGATGGCCAGGAAACTGCCCGCCATCAGCCAGCTGCCAAGATAGGCCGCGATGATCACGCCGTTGTCCGGATCGCCCAGATAATTCACGGTGATCCAGATGGGGAAGGTCAGCAGAAGTGCCGCACCGCACAGTACCCACGCGGCCAGGAATTTGCCGAGCACGGCGTCGGAGAGTTTGACCGGCAGCGTCATCAGCAGTTCGATGGTGCCCGTCTTGCGCTCGTCGGCCCACAGGCCCATGGCAATGGCCGGAATCATGAACAGATA
>CAYWMC010000133.1:0-2980 GCA_964459345.1 uncultured Klebsiella sp.
CCTGCGGCAGTTGCTCCTGTGCCTTTGTCAGCCAGCCAGAGAGTGCGCCGAGCATCTGGGTGCAGGTGGGGACTATCAATTTTGTCAGTGTCATACGTTTCCTCTCTTCAATTCAAAAATGTTCGCCATTACTACAATCCTCTCCGTGCGCCACCACGCCGCCCACCACGCCCGTGTAACGGGCAGCCGCCGCTTCCACATCGGAGGCCTGCGCTGCACTGAGCACAGCCGCACCCGCCAGCGGCCCCGTCAGGAACGCCGTCAGGATATCCGCTGTAGCCTGCTGTGTCTGCGCCGGCCCACGTGCACCACCAATGCCCTGCGCCAGCAGCCAGCGACCCGGCGGCGCGAAGAAGAAGGGCAGGTCGGTGAAGCTGTAATGATTGGCGCGCGCGATCTCGAAGCGCAGAGCCCCGGCACTTGTGCAGGCGAGCAACTTCGCATTGCCGTTCAGGAACATCTCACCGTGCCGCGTCTCGGCGTAGTCGCTCTGCACCAGCAGCAACGGCCGGGTCTGCATGCGGTCGGGGAGGTCTCCGTAAGGCGTGCCGTCGATGTTGGCGGCGGCCACCACGCGCGGGTCTTCGCTTGCAGCAGCCATCGCTGCGGCGCCGCCGAAGGAGTGCCCGATGACAGCCACCCTCTGGCTCTCGATGCGCGCAACCGGCAGCACCGCGGAAAGGGCGTCCGGGCGCGCGAGCTGATCAATGACGAAGCGCACATCGGCCGTCCGCCTGGCCTGCTCGCGCACCATGTAGGGCGTGCGGTCGCGCTCGCCCGGCAGCAGGATTTCCCGTGTGCCCACCACCTGGCCGTCCGGCAGCGCCGTGACAGCGGATTCAAACGGATGGTCCAGCACAAAGACAACGAACCCGCGACTGGCCAGCCGGCTCACCAGCCCTGTGTACGCCGCCCGGGGCGCGCCGTAGCCCGGCGAGAAGATCACCACCGGCCACGGTTGCGTGCTGGCCGCCAGCGGCGCCTGGGCCACCGCATGGGTGTCGATCTGCCCATAGCGGCGCAGCAGGAAGGAAGGCAAGCCGCTGATGGTGTCGGGCATGCGGCCGATGCCGTCGATATAGGGCAGGCTGCTGGAAGACGCGCCGGGGGCTGCGGGATACCACACCTGGGCGATCACGCTGCGGCGGTCGGCCGGGTCCTCCGTGTGGGGCTCGTCACGGGAATCATCTGTCCAGCGGTAGACGTGCGTGCCCACCGCCCAGGGGCCGTCAGGTGGTGGCAGCGTCGGCACGGCAGGCAACATCCAGACTCCGGCACTCAGGGCGGCCATGCCGGCCAGGCCAAGGCGACCTGTCCAGCGCAGCACGCTGCCTGTGCGCAGCGGCGGCAGGGCACTGAGTGCCAGCAGCGGGACAGCGGGCAGGCTCTGCCACGTAACGCCCCACAGCGCCCATTGCAGTGCCGCCAGCACAAGCCCCACTCCGGCACCGGCCATGCGCAGGCGCGGCTGCCAGGCGGGCGCCAGCAGGCGCCAGAGCGCGAGGGCCAGCACCAGAGCCAGGAATGCTAGATCAACGGCGAACATTGTGGCGCCATGTTAACCACCAATAATTTCATTCAGCCCTTCGATGACATGCCCAAGTTCGTCGGGGCCAACGGCGCCAATTTTCTTGCCAATGCGCTCCGTTGAAAGCGTGCGAATCTGGCTGATCTTGACCCATGACTGCTTTGGCAGCCTGGATGCAAGAAGCTCATGCGTCAGGGGGAACCCGGCCCGGGGTTCCTGACTGGTCAGCGCCATGGCGATAACAGTGCCAGAGCGTTCATTGAAGATGTCCTGGCTGAGGATGAGAACGGGGCGCTCACCGGATTGCTCGCGCCCGATGGTGGGATTCAGATCAGCCCAGCGAATTTCGCCTCTCAATATTTTGGCCATGCATCCAGCTCCTCAGACAATCCTTCGTCGGCCATGGCCCTCTCAAAGGCAGGATCCAGCTTGGCACACTCCTCTGCGAGACGATTGCGCTCAAGCCGCTCCAGTTTCTCGAATACTGCCTCCTGAATGGCACGGCTTCGATTGCTGAACACTTTGCGCCTGACCAAGGCATCCACCCTGGCAAGAAGGCCTTCTTCAATGGTAATGGCGACTTTTGTATGGCTCATGACAGCGACCCTCATAGGTATGATAAAAAATCATACTCTTCGCAAGCCTGCAATGGCAACAGGTACCGCCACTCACTCCGCCGGCATGGCACTCATGTCCATCCAGAAGGCCTCCCAGACGTGCCCGTCCGGGTCCGCCAGGTTGCGGTTGTACATGAATCCGAGGTCCTGCACAGGGTTGATGTCTGCAACGCCACCGTTCCCGGCTGCGGCCTTGTTCATCGCATCGACTTCCTCACGCGTGTCCAGAGAAATGGCCAGCATGACTTCGCTGGACGTCTTCGGAGGAATGGGCCGCGACGTGAAACTGCGCCACTTGTCGTGAGTCAGCAGCATGACGTGGATCGTTTCGCTCCACACCATGCACGCCGCCGTGTCGTCGCTGAACTGCGGATTGTTCTGGAACCCGAGTGCCGCATAGAAATTCATGGAGACATGCAGGTTGGTGACGGGCAGGTTGATGAAGATCATTTTTGACATGGGGTTTCCTTCTTGGAAGCTGGGTCAAAAACCCAGCAGAACAATTATTTGATACACCTTTGGATTGAGTGCCTGCATTGTCGAACGCAAATCCAGCCAGTCGGAAGGGACCGCCGTTCAATTGCTCGATGTCGTGCAATGTTGATCCCAGCGAAATGCCTTCGGCAGTCTGCCACACAGAGGAGGCTCCTGTCAGACGAATTGACTCTGGTGTTGTCCGCAAGGCATCACGCCAGATCACCTCGAGTCTGCGGCTCGGATCGTCGGGATACACCACGGTGCCGGGAACGAAGAAGCCCTCTCCCAGTGAGACATCCATGCGTTGAAGATTTTCAATTCCAAACAGCAATTCGAGCGACACCTCCGACGTGTCTGC
>CAYWMC010000133.1:3080-6901 GCA_964459345.1 uncultured Klebsiella sp.
GTTGAAGATTTTCAATTCCAAACAGCAATTCGAGCGACACCTCCGACGTGTCTGCCGTGATTGCGCCAACGCGCGCTCCGGGCACAATCACCCAGTCATGCTGGGCCACGCCGTGTTCCGAGCGCTTCACTCACGCTGGAAAAGAAGAATCCTTTGGCGCCGGGTTGGCGATCGTCAATTCCCAAAATTTTGACTCATTGTTATTTATTTTCTGAAAAGCCGGCCCAGCCAGCTCCATGCCAGCAACACCAACAGCGATTCCCACAGCGCATACCCAAGCACTTTATCGAGTGTGGACAGTGCTGAATCGGGAAGAGGCGTGGGCAACAAGCCTGCTTGTTGCAGTTCCCGAACGCTGGAAGCGTCGGGCCAGGGAATATACGACTCTTGCTCGCCTTTGATGGAGAGAACCAGGCCGCCATCACTCACATTGAATGGCAATAGAAAATTCTGCCGCACCACCAGTCTTGAAATTTGCAGGTCTTCCCCATCGGGCCCCTGCGCGCGTACATCTTCAACGAGTATCAGACTTTCGTCTCTGCCGAAGTAAAAATCGGCGTACGCGGAGTGAGACAGGAACAGGAACGTTGCGAGTACTGCGAGCCTTTTCATCGTGGTCATCCTTGAACGTTGTTGGTGTGTTGAGGTGTCAGGACAATCTTCCATCCGAAAACCATTTCGGCAAGAGTGTTTTCATTGGGCTCCTGCTGTCAATCGTCTTGCCCCACAGCAACGACCACATTCCCCCTCTTGCGCCCGGTATCGACATAGCGGTGGGCCTCGACAATCTGGTCGAAGGGATAGCGTCTGTCGATCACGGGTGTGAATTCCCCCGTCTCTGCAAGACTCGCAAGCACATGCAGATCGTCTGCACGCACGGCCACCGGTCCGGCGATCACTTTTCTGCCGCTCGTCATCGACACCCATGGCGCCTGCAGCATCGCTGGCAGCCCGGCCAGCACCAGCAGCAGGCGGCCGCCTTCCTTCAGCGACGCCTTGCAGCGCGGGAACGGCGCCGTGCCTGCAGTGTCGACAATCACATCATAGGTCTCGCCACTCTTCGTGAAATCTTCCTGCGTGTAGTCGATGACGTGGCGGGCGCCCAGCGACGTCACCAGCGCCAGGTTGGCCGTGCTGCACACGCCGGTCACATCGGCCCCGAAGTGCCTGGCCAGCTGCACGAAGGCAGTGCCCACCGCGCCAGACGCGCCGTTGACGAGCACGCGTTCCCCGCGCGTGAGGTGTGCTCTGCGGAGAAAGCTCAACGCCGTGGTGCCGCCGAAGGACAAGGCAGCGGCTTCGTCAAATGTCAGCGTGGTCGGCTTGAGTGCCACCATCCCATCTTCCGCCATGCATTTGTACTGCGCATGACACCCCATGGCGACATCGCTGAACGCAAAAACAGGGTCGCCCACCTTGAAGCGCGTGACACGCTTGCCGACCGCTTCAATGACTCCCGCCAGCTCCGAGCCCAGGATAGGCTGCCGTGGCCGCGACACGCCGAATGCCAGACGCATGAGGTACCCGAAGCCGGTGGGCGCGGAAAGACTTCGCACCCGCCAGTCGGCGGATGTGACCGTGGTCGCCACGGTTCTGATCAGCACTTCCTTGTCTTTGGGCGCGGGCGTTGGGATGTCCTTTATCTGAAGCACATCGGGCGAGCCATAGCGCTCATACACAACGGCCTTCATGTGATGTCGCTCATGGCAATGGCTGTGTCGCGCAGGCGGCGCACATTCACGCGTTGCGCCACACCCTCGGCACGCGCCCGCAACTGCCCGCAGCCGGCATCCACGTCCTGCCCGGCGCTGTTGCGCACCTTGGTCAGCACGTGGCGGCTGTGCAGATAGGTGACGATCTCGCGGATGCGTTCGGCATCCGGGCGTTCGTAGCTCACTCCGTTGCCGGCATCCAGCCCCGTGCCTTCCAGCGCGTTGAAGGGGATGACGTTCAGCAGCGCGTACTTGCCCTTGAACAGGCGCAGGATCTCGTCCAGCTCGTCCTGCCCGTCGTTGATGCCTTTCAGAAGCGTCCATTGGTACTGGATGGGGTAGCCCGTGGCGCGCGCGTATGTCTCGCCCAGTTCAATCAGTTCCTGCGGCGCAATCTTCGGCGCACGGGGCAGCAGGTGTTCGCGCAGCTCGCCCTTGGTGGTGTGCAGTGACAGGGCCAGCGCAGGCCGCACAGGTTGCTGCGGCAGCAGGTCGAACACGCGGCGGTCGCCCACGGTGGAGAACACCAGATTCTTGTGGCCGATGCCGCCCTCGGTGCCCAGCAGATTGATGGCCGCGAGCACGTTGTCCAGATTGTGCGCCGGTTCGCCCATGCCCATGAACACCACTTTCTTCACCGGGCGAATACGGCGGGCGAGCACCACCTGCGCCACGATCTCCAGGCTGCTCACCTGACGAATCAGGCCGCTCTTGCCCGTCATGCAGAAGCGGCACCCCACGGCACAGCCTACCTGCGTAGACACGCAGAGCGCGTCGCGCGGCAGCAACACGCTTTCGATCATCTGCCCGTCGGCCAGTTTCACCAGCAGGCGCGCCGACTCATCCGCCCCGGGGTGCTGGGAATGAATCTGCGCCACGGCGTCCAGTTCGTCGGTGAGCGCCGGCAAGCCATCGCGCACCGACAGCGGCAGGAAGTGTTCCTGTGGCTGTAGACGCGGCCCTGCGCCCAGCGCCTTGCCATTGAGCCACGCGCGCAGCACCCGGCCACGGTGGACGGGCAGGGCCTTGAGGGCGAGCAGGCGTTGGTCGAGGTCGGCAAGGGTGAGTAGCGGCATGGGGCGGGATGCTAGCATTTTGGGGTGCGGGGGTGCATTCTCTATGCATGTATAACGCACTCTATGCATGTATAGCGTTACCACCTTATACTCCCATATAAATACATAGAGTTCGCACCACAGGAGACCCCATGGACGCCGTCAGAAACCCATTTGCCCCAGGTGCCGGAAGCAAGCCGCCAGAACTTGCCGGTCGGGAAATCATCCTCAAGGACGCTGAGACAGCCATTCAAAGAGCGCTGCTGGGCAGGCCAAGCCGCTCGCAGATGCTGCTTGGTCTGCGCGGTGTTGGAAAGACTGTGCTTCTGAACAAGATAGAAGATATGGCCGAAGATTCTGGGCACGTGACGTCTTCGATCGAAGCGCCAGAGGGAAAGGCGCTCAGCGAATTGCTTGTGCCCAAGATCAACCAAGCGTTGCGAAAACTCTCAACTTCGGAAAACGCGAAAGCCAAAGTCCATCAAGCTCTTCGGGCACTTCGTTCCTTTGCTTCTGCGTTCAAACTGTCATACGGAGATGCCTCTATTTCGGTCGACCCGGAAGTGGGTGTCGCTGATAGTGGGAATATGGATTCGGACTTGCCAGAATTGTTCGTACGCGTTGGCGAGGCAGCAAAAGCTGCAGGCAAGGCGTGGACGCTTCTCATTGACGAAGTACAGTATCTACGCCCTGAAGATTTGGCCGCTCTGATAGTTGCTCTTCACAAAGTGAACCAGAAAGGCTTGCCCATTCTGTTCTTCGGTGCGGGGCTGCCACAGGTGGCGGCGCTTTCGGGCGATGCGAAGTCCTATGCTGAGCGGCTCTTCCATTACCCTGCGGTGGGTGCGCTCAATGACACGGATGCCGAGACAGCCATCAGGCATCCAATCGAGGGAGAAGGTGAGGCCATTGACGCCAACGCGATCAGCGAGATCCTGGCAAAGACCAAAGGCTATCCTTACTTTCTGCAGGAGTGGGGCTATCAGTGCTGGAACCTGGCGGAGGGACCGCGCATCAAGTGGGAAGATGCGGAGAAAGCTGCTGGAGAAGCAAC
>CAYWMC010000134.1:0-6894 GCA_964459345.1 uncultured Klebsiella sp.
TGCGCATGGGGCTGCTCGACCGCAAAGGTCAGGCAATCCCGTTGCGTCTGCAGGGTGAAGAGGGCGAAGGCGTCATGGAGCGCGTCCTGAGCGTCACGGAAGCTGCGCAGAGTTTCGTGTTCACCGGGGTGCGTGAACGGCCGGTGCCCTCGCTGCTGCGGGGCTTCTCGGCGCCGGTCAAGCTGAGCTTCGAGCACAGCCGCGACGAGCTGATGTTCCTGATGTCCCACGACAGCGACGGTTTCAACCGCTGGAACGCGGGGCAGCAGCTGGCGGTGGAAGTGCTGCAGGAACTGCTCGGGGACTATCAGGCGGGTCGCACTCTTGTGCTGGATCAGCGCGTGGTCAGCGCCTGGGACAATGTGCTGCAGTCCTGCATCGACAAGTGCCGGGCAGGCGTGGCACAGGACAAGGAAATGGTGTCGCAGCTGCTGACGCTCCCGACCGAAGCCTATTTGAGTGAACTGGCCACTGAGATCGACGTGGCGGGCATTCATGCCGTGCGCGAATTCGTGGCCGACACGCTGGCGCGCACCCTGGCGGGCAAGTTTGCGATTCTGCACGGCCTGCATGAAGGGGATGACGCCTATCGGGCGGATGCCGCCGGCATCGCGCGCCGAGCACTGCGCAACACCGCTCTGGCGTATCTGATGCGCACGCAAAGTGCCCATTGGCTGGACGTCTGTCGCCGACAATTCGAGGCCGCCCACAACATGACCGACGTCAGCGCTGCCCTGCGCCTGCTGGTCAACTGCGAGATGCCCGAGGCGGCACCGCTGCGCCAGAAGGCACTGCAGGATTTCTACACGCGCTGGCAGCACGAGGCGCTGGTGGTGGATCAGTGGTTCAGCGTGCAGGCAGGTTCTGTGCTCCCGGGCACCCTGGACCAGGTGCTGAGTCTGATGCAGCACCCGGCTTTTGACATCCGCAACCCCAACAAGGTCCGAGCGCTCATCGGGGCCTTCTGCGGGCAGAACGCGCTGCATTTCCATGAGATTTCCGGCGCCGGCTACGAATTCCTGGCCGAGCGTATTCTGCAGCTCAATGCGCTGAACCCGCAGATTGCCTCGCGACTGCTGACGCCGCTGACGCGCTGGCGCAAGTATGACGACACCCGCCAGCGCCTGATGCGGGTGCAGTTGCAGCGCATCGCCGCGGAGCCGGACTTGTCCAGCGATGTGTATGAGGTGGTGGTGAAGAGTCTGAAGCAGGCGTGAGGCGGGCCTTGTCACAGTGCTGACAAGACCGCTGCCAACGCATCGGCCCGACCTGCGTTTACCAGTTCAGACAGAAATATAGTCACCATCTGACACAGTTTTTCCCGACGGATTTCCTTTGCGGGCAGCGTAACCAGTGGCAGACACATTATTCGCAGCAATTCAGCAAAGGTAATTCGCATGAAGTCACAGCAGGACATGCCCTCCGCTTCCCAGGATTCTCCGCCCTTGGCATTGCGTCGTGCGCGCAGGGGCCGCGGCAAATGGCTGCTGCTCGCCGTCGTGCTTGTGGGTGGAGGCAGCTGGTATTACCTGCGCAGTGGTGATGACAACCAGCAGCAGAATCAGCCTCTTCTGGCCACGGTGGCCACTGGCAACATCGAGAACACCATCTCCTCCGCTGGCAGCCTGAAGCCCAGCGACTTCGTGGATGTCGGCGCCCAGGTGTCCGGTCAGCTGGAGAAGCTCTACGTTGAAGTTGGCGACAAGGTGGAAGCGAACCAGCTGCTGGCAGAGATCGACGCGCGTACGCAGGAGAGCCGCGTGCAGGCCAGTCGTGCTGCCCTTGGTGCTCTGGAAGCGCAGATTGCGTCGCGCCAGGCCAGTCTTGATCTGTCCCGGGCCAATGCCCAGCGCCAGGAACGCCTGCGTGCCGCCAATGCCACCAGTCAGCAGGACTACGACACCGCCATGGCCAACCTGGCCAGCGCCGAAGCCAACTACACGCAGCTGCAACGCCAGATCGAGCAGAGCCGCTCCACCCTGAGCTCCGAAGAGACCGCGCTGGAATTCACCCGCATCTACGCCCCGATGGCCGGTACCGTGGTCTCCATCGAGATGAACGAAGGGCGCACGCTGAACGCCAACCAGCAGGCGCCGACCATCCTGCGCATCGCCGATCTGTCCACCATGACGGTGCAGGCCGAGATCTCCGAGGCGGACATCGGCAATCTGCGCATCGGCATGGACATTTACTTCACCACCTTGAGCGGCGGCCCGCGGCGCTGGCGCGGCAGCCTGCGGCAGATCCTCCCGACCCCGGTGATCGAGAACAATGTGGTGCTTTACACGGGCCTGTTTGATGTCGAGAACTCCGACGGCACGCTGTTGCCCGAGATGACTGCCCAGGTGTTCTTCATCACGGCGGCTGCCTACGATGTGCTGACCGTTCCGGTTGGCGCGCTGAGCTTCGGGGAGACCGGGGCGTCAGGCGCGCCCGGTGCTGCGCCGGCGGCAGGTGGCAACGGTGAAGCAGCCATTGCAGCTGCGCGGCAGGGCCGCCCCGCTGGGCGCCGTCCTCCTTCTGGCAATGACACTGTGCCGGCGCGCCGGCCTGCCACCGTGACAGTCATGGCGGCCGACGGCACCCAGCAGCCGCGGGATGTGATCATCGGCGTCAGCAGCCGCGTCAGCGCGGAAGTCATCAGTGGCCTGCAGGAAGGTGAGCAGGTTGTAGCAGGCATCATTCAGGCGGATGCCGCGCCACGGCAGCAGGCTACGGCCATTGGCGCGCCCACCGCTCCGCGCGGCTTTGGTGGTGGAGGCTTCCGATGAGCACTGCGACTCTCGACGCAGGCAGCCTCGGCGCGCCGCCGCAGCGAAAGCAGCAGGCGCGCACGGCCGATGTCACGGGCGAGATTCCCATCATCGAGCTGCGCGGCATCACCCGCACCTATATCACCTCGGGCGGTGTCGAGGTCAAAGCCCTGCGTGGGGTAGACCTGAAGATCCACATCGGCGAGTTTGTCGCCATCGTCGGCCAGTCCGGCTCGGGCAAGTCCACCATGATGAATATCCTGGGCTGTCTGGACAAACCCACCAGTGGCACCTATCTGTTTGGCGGACGGGACATCCGTCATTTCGAAGCGGATGACCTGGCCTGGCTGCGCCGCGAGGCGTTCGGCTTCGTGTTCCAGAGCTACAACCTGCTGCCGCACTCCACGGCGCTGGAGAACGTCGAGATTCCGGCCATCTACGCCGGCTACAGTGCGGCCGAGCGCCGCATCCGTGCCGAGGCGCTGCTGACCTCCCTGGGCCTTGGCGAGCGCATGGACCACCGCCCCAGCCAGCTCTCTGGCGGCCAGCAGCAGCGCGTGTCCATCTCCCGCGCGCTGATGAATGGCGGCAACATCATTCTGGCCGACGAGCCGACCGGCGCTCTGGATTCCGCCAGCGGTGCAGAGGTCGTGGCCCTGCTCAAGAATCTGGCCCGCCAGGGGCATACCGTCATCATCATCACCCACGACCCGGCGCTGGCGGAGCAGGCCGATCGCGTGGTGGAGTTCCGCGACGGACAGGTGATCCGGGACCGCAGCACAGTGGCAGAAGCGCCGGGCAATGCGGACAACAGCAAGCTGCGCGAGTTGTTCCTGAACCGGCGCATTGCCTCGCCGCTGGCCAGTATCGGGGAGGCGATCCGCATGGCGCTGCGGTCGCTGACTTCCAACATTTTCCGCACCTTCCTGACGCTGCTGGGCATCGTGATTGGCGTGGCGTCGGTCGTGGCCATGCTGGCGATCGGAGAGGGCGCCCGCCAGCAGATCGTCGAGCGCATCAGTGCCATCGGCACCAACATGCTCACGCTGCAGCCGGCGCGGGTCGAGGGACAGCGAGGGCCGTCGCCCTCGACACTGACCTTCGACGATGCCGATGCCATCCTGGACGGCGTACCCAATGTGATCGGCACCCTGCCCGAAATACAGGGCAATCAGACCGTGCGCTTTGGTCGTCAGGACTACTCGACTACGGTCATCGCCAATACTGAAAGCATGCCCATGATCCGCAGCTGGCCGCTGGCACAGGGCATTTATTTCACACGTGAAGACAGTGAGACCTATGCCGCAGTGGCTGTGCTGGGTGCCACCGTGGCGGGCGAGATGTTCCCTGATGGCGGCAATCCGCTGGGAGAATACATCCTTATCCGCAATGTGCCTTTCCAGGTCATCGGCGTGCTGACCCGCAAGGGGGCCTCGGGGCAGGGGGGCAACGACCAGGATGATGCGGTATTCGTGCCCCTGAAGACGGGGGCCCTGCGCCTGTTCGGCCAGCGTTATGCGCGCTCCATATCTGTCGCGGTGGACGATATTGCGCTAATCAATCAGACCGAGACCAACCTTGTCGAGTTCATGACGGTGCGCCACGGTACGCAGGACTTCCGGGTATTCAACAGTGCGGAGTTGCTGGAGACGGTGTCGGCGTCCCAGGACACCTTCACCATGCTGCTTGGCTCCGTGGCTGCCATCTCGCTGCTGGTGGGCGGCATCGGTGTGATGAACATCATGCTGGTCTCGGTGACCGAGCGCACGCGGGAGATCGGCATTCGCATGGCCACTGGCGCCAGGCAGTTCGACATCCTCTCGCAATTCCTGTCGGAGGCCATCGTGGTGTCGGCGGTGGGCGGCATGCTGGGTGTAGCGCTTGGCGTTGGCACCGGCCTGCTGCTGCAGCGCTTTGGTATCGCCATCCAGTTCACCACCACGCCCATTGTGCTGGCCTTCTGCTGCGCCGCCGCCACGGGTCTGATCTTCGGCTTCACGCCGGCGCGCAAGGCCGCCCGCCTTGACCCCGTCGTGGCCCTCGCCAATGAATAGGAATCTGCGCACCATGCTGTGGAAACATCGCAAGAATTTATCCGTAACGCTGGCGCTGCTGCCACTCACGGCCTGTCTGCAATCCGAGGTGCCAGCCATTGAGGATACCGACCTGCCAGCGGCTTTCTCGGTTCTGACCCGGGCTGAAGAGACGCCCGCGCCGGTGAGCTGGCCAGCCAGCGACTGGTGGACCAGCTTCGGCGATCTGGAGCTTACCGGGCTGATCTCTGACGTTCAGGCCGGCAATCTCGATCTGGCCAACAACCGGCGCAATCTGGAGGCCGCGCAGATCACTCTGCGCGAGGCTGGTTTCAATCTGCTGCCACGGGCCAGTGTGACGCTGGGCACCGGCGCGAGTTTCCGCGAGTCCCGGGTCGACGGCGTCGACGAGACCAACAACGAAGGCACGCCTTTCTCCCTGGCGGCCTCGGTGAGCTACACCGACATTCTGAGCAAGCCGGCCATCTACACCCAGGCGCTTGCCGACTACGACTCGCGCTCGGCACAAGTGGCAGACGTCGCGCTGACAACGCTGGGGACCTCGGCCTCGACCTATTTTCAGCTCCTGCTGATCCGGGACAGGCTGGTGGCCGCTGCGCAGAACGTCAGCAACGCCCAGGCCATCAGCGCGATTGCCGATGCCCGGGTGGAGACGGGCGTGGCCGTGCCCATCGAAGCCCTGCAGCAACGCATTGCCCTGCAGCGCGAGCAGGCCAACCTGCGCAGCCTGCAGCAGAACGAACTTGCTGCGCGCGCCTCGCTGGCACTGCTCACCGGGCAGAACGTGCAGGGGTTCGATGTGGCAGGACAGACTCTGCAGAACATCGTGGTGCCCAGCGTGCAGCCTGGACTGCCGTCGGAGCTGCTGCTGCGCAGGCCGGATCTGGTGCAGGCAGAGGCCCAGTTGCGCAGTGCCGTTGCGGGGCTGGATATCGCCCGCACCGACTATTTCCCCAGCTTGTCCCTGACCGGCAGTGCCAGCGCCAGCAGCAGTTCGCTGACGGCGCTGGTAGCGTCCCCCGACCAGTTCATCAATGCCAGTGCGTCCATCGTGCAGACCTTGCTGGACACCGGGCAGCGCTCCCGCGCACTGGAGAGCAGAGAACTGGCGATGGAGAGCGCCCTGGCGACTTACCGCCGCACGGTGCTGGCCGCCTTCAACGAGGTGGAGGTGCTGCTCAGTGCGGTGCAGCTGCAGGAAGAACAGGTGGCCGTTGCCCTGCAGAATCTGGGCGCAGCCGAAGAAGCCTTCCGCATCGCGCAGGTGCGCTACGAAGAAGGCGTGACGGATTTCCTGACTGTATTGACGACGCAGAACACGCTGTTCTCAAGCCGCAATGCGGCACTGGACAGCAAGCTGCAGCAGCTGAACACGCTGATCAGTCTGTACCAGGCACTGGGTGGTGGCTGGCAGGCGTCAGATATTCAGAGATGATTCAGTGGGGTTGACTTGTGGGAGCGGGCAAGCCCGCTCCCAGCGTGCATCAGGCCGCCACTTCCCGCACGTTCACAAGAGGAATGGTCTTTGCGTGTTCCGCAGCTTCCATGTACGACTTGATTTCGTTGAAGTTCAGATAGCGATAGATCTTGCCGGACATGGTGTCCACGTTCTTCATGTACACCAGATACTCTTCCATGGTTGGTATGCGACCCAGCACGGAGCTCACCGCCGCCAGTTCTGACGAGGCCAGGAAGACATTCGCGCCTTCGCCCAGACGGTTGGGGAAGTTGCGGGTGGACGTGGAGACGACCGTGGAATTGGGCGCCACACGTGCCTGGTTGCCCATGCACAGGGAGCAGCCGGGCATCTCGGTGCGGGCACCAGACACGCCGAACACGCTGTATACGCCTTCCTCCACCAGCTGGTGCTGATCCATCTTGGTTGGCGGTGCAATCCACAGACGCGTCGGAATGACACCCTTGATCTGCTTGAGCACTTCGCTCGCCGCGCGGAAATGGCCGATGTTGGTCATGCAGGAACCGATGAACACTTCATCGATCTTCGTGCCCTGGACAGCAGACAGCGGCTTGATGTCGTCCGGATCGTTCGGGCAGGCCACCAGCGGTTCCTTGACGTCGGCCAGGTC
>CAYWMC010000135.1:0-6834 GCA_964459345.1 uncultured Klebsiella sp.
TCCCGGGGTGGATGGAAGTCACCATGAGTATAGGCAGGGATTACTCGCTCAGCACTGTGGCTTCACCATTGAGAACGACTGCATTGCGCAGTGCCCGGTGAATGCTGCCGTCAGGCATGATGCTTAGCGCCCCTGTGGCGCCTTGCAGGCGCATGTAAGGGAAGGCGCGCATCTGCTCCATGCGCAGGTAAAGCCTGTAGGCATCGACGCCCATGGCGCGCAGGCGCTGCACCGGCCCCGATGCAGCCGCCCAGGTATTGTTGGCTGCGCTCTTGAGCGGGTCCGATTGTTCGAGAACCCACGGCGCATCGTTGAAGATGATGCCGTTCAAGTCCTGATTCGCCGCCGGGTTGGTGCCTCCGTCATAGATCGACGGCATTGCGTAGACGGGCACATCTCCGGCGTAATGGATCGACAGAGTGGGTTTGATCTGACGCCCTTCCGACGGGTTGGCGAGAAGAAAGATGAAATCCACGTCCTGTCTTCTGCGCGGCACGAACTCGATGTTGGTGCGCGGAATCAGGCTGCGAATCTGCTCCGCTCTGGCTTCGCTGGCATCAATGCTGAAAATGCGCTTGATGACGGGTGCATAGTCCCGCGCTTCCGTAAAGTTGTCGATGGAGACAACGCGTCCACCCAGTGCTGACCAGTACGATACAAAAGTGTCCTGAATGCGCAGGTATTCCTCGCCAGCCGGAGTCAGAACAGCCGCATTGCGATGACCGGCAGCCCACGCCGTGTCGGCGGCCTGCATGATCTCGTCTTCAGGTGCCAGTCCGAACTGGTACAAGTCCTGAATGATTCCGCCCCCCGGGTCACCATAGTTCAACGCAAGCGTTGGCACTGGCATCGGGCGACTGGAACGCTGCATGCGCCTTACTGCATCCTTCAGAACCGGGCCGATGATGAGTTCGATGCCGTCGTCTACTGCCTGATCGTAGAGCACCAGAACATCAGTCCGGAAACTGGTGTCATAAATCCGGACACGTGGCACGTCTCTGCCGCGCGCGAGAGCATCATAGTAGGCGCTCATGAAGCCTTCGCTGATGGCCTTGCCCAAAGGTTCCTGGACAGGCAGCACCAGTGCGATCTCGGATGGTCTGTTCTCCCAGATGTCGTAAAGCATTGCCAGTGCGTCAGGAAGGCCTGCCGCGGCGCTGTGCTGTGCCCACGTATTGCGCCACTGATCGATGGCGCTCAGCTGATCCTGAATGTCGTTCTGATTGCTGGTGACCAGGCGCAACAATTCCAGCCAGCCTCGCAGTTCATAGGAGTCGGAGCTGGAGCCACTTGCGATGATGCGTGAGTACTGTGAGCCAGCCAGCACCGCCCAGATGGCATTGCGATTCTCCGCCTGTGCTGCGACGTCCAGTAGAGGTGCCAGTTGAATTCTTTCCCGTACGGCATTCATGGGCTGATCGTTCAGCACATACACCTGCGACCGCATTGTGCGCAGAGATATCTGTGCGGCAGGGCTCAGCGCCACCATGTCGGCAAACAGAGGACTCTCCAGAATTCTCTCTGCGCTGGCCGCATCAGAGTTCAGCAAGGCCAGTTCCGCATGCAGCAGGGCGAGGCGAACCCGCAGATCCGTAGGCAGGTCTCCTGCTGCGTCGATACTGCTCAGCAAGGTGCCGGCTTCTGCGATCAGGCCGGTGTCGATCTGCAGGCGCACGGCATCCATTCGCAGGGATTCTGCGGCAGGCGACGCGCTGCGCCGGGCGCGGTCGAGCAGGTCCTCAATGGCAGTGAGCTGAGGGCTCGCCACGATCTCCTCCACAGGCGCCGAAGGTGCTTCCGGTGCCGTACTTGTGCACGACAACATTGCCAGCGCCAGCAGGCAAAACAGCAGAATTCGTGGTCGTGAAACACTGAAAGTGGTGGTCATAAGCAGGCGCGGGGGAAGGGGAAAAGTTCGGGAAGCTTATTACAGTTGCCTGGCACGGGCAACTCATCGCCGTATCAGGGCTGCTGCAGCACTGTGTATACTCCGGCTTCCAAAGCACGGGGCGCGCGGCCCGGAAAGGTGAACCCATGTCAGAATCAGTGAGTCCGATCGGTACTCTCTACATCGTAGCAACACCCATCGGCAATCTGGGAGACATCACGAGTCGCGCTGTCGAAACACTCAAGTCGGTGGCCTTGATTGCGGCCGAAGACACCCGACACAGTGCGCGCTTGCTGCAGCACTTCGGCATTCAGACACGCATGACGTCCTATCATGATTTCAGCGATGACACGCGCGTGGAGCTTCTGTTGCGCACACTGCAGGACGGCCAGTCGGTGGCGCTGATCTCTGACGCCGGTACACCCCTGATCTCCGATCCTGGTTACCGACTGGTCAGCCGTGCCCGCGAACGCGGCCTGCGCGTGGTGCCGATTCCCGGTGTCTGTGCCATGACCGCTGCACTTTCTGCTGCTGGCATTCCCAGCGATCGCTTTGCGTTCGAAGGCTTTCCTCCTGCGAAACATACTGCACGCCTGAAGCTCTTTCAGTTGCTGCAACAGGAAACGCGCACGCTGGTGTTCTATGAGTCCCCGCATCGCATTCTGGAGTGCGTAGACGATATGGCGGAAGGTTTCGGAGCTGAACGCATTGCAGTGATCGCCCGGGAGCTCACCAAGACGTTCGAGACCATTCACAGTGACACGCTGGGCAATCTGCAGCAGTGGATGCGGGCCGATGAAAATCAGCAGCGGGGCGAGTTCGTGGTGCTGGTGAAAGGGGCCGAGACGGCACAGGACGAAGCGATCCCTGCAGATGCAAAACGCATACTGCAGGTGTTGCTGGAAGACTTGTCGCTCAAACAGGCGGCTTCACTTGCTTCTCGCCTTACGGGTGTGAAGAAGAACCTGCTCTATGCACTGGCGCTCGACAGTGCATCAAAGGCTGACGACCAGCCGGCGCACTGAGCCCTTTCAGGGCTTGCGCGCCCACTGACCGGGAGCCGATTCAACGTAGTGGCCCGGGCGCGTATTCTCGAACGCCCTTGTGAACGCGAGTTTCGCGACATCACTGACAGGAATGCCATTTTCGTTGGCAATCTGTTCGTATCGAGCCCGGCGCTGTGCGTTGACGCTTTCGACCAGTGCTGCCACATCGGCGGGAACACCGCTCTGCACCAGGCCAATATAGCCATCCTGCTTTTCCCCAATCTGTCCAGCCGCCTTGGCTTCTTCCAGTGTGGCTGCAAATGCGCTGTGACTGGCCAGCAACAGGGCGAACAAGGCGACGGACATCACTTTCAAAAACTGTTTCATGAATTTCTCCTGTTAGAACAAGCCGCTGTCGGCGCTGAACATGTCATCAAGTTCCTTTTCCACCTTGACGCGGATCTCGTGTTCAATGCGCACATTCAGATTGATTGTGATCGGTTCTGTGGGCATGGCAACCTGCACGGTTGGTGTGCAGGCTTGCAGAAGCGCAAGAAACGCCAGTGTAAGCAGTGTATTTCGTGGGCGCATGTGAAATTCCCGTAATGACTGTTTGCAAATCCATGACTGCACTATAACAGACGCGCATGAATGACAGCTGAATCAATTCAGCGGCGCTGCAATTGCTGCTCCACGGCATCGGTGATGGTGCGGCCGGCCTGCAGACTGCGCAACAGCGTCGGAATATTGTCACTGATATTCAGATTGAGATTGATGCGCTGGCCGGGATTCGTATCCGGATTGGTGCCCTGCAGTTTCACCGCTAGAGCCAGATCGCCGTTGGGCAGATAATCCACTCCGGTTTCCATGACATCGTACTGATAGTTGCTGAGAGTCTTGTTGACGAAGTCCAGTGCCGCGTTGCCCGAGTCGGCGCCTGACCCGGAATAACGAATATTGCCACCGGGAAACTCTGCAAAGAGTGTCCCCGCTGCGATTGAAACCGCGCCGTCACGAAGGCTGACGGGCAGGGTGCCGCTGACCAGGCCACTGGCTGCGACGCCTTCGTAGGCACTCAGTGCCAGAATGCTCGCAAGATCGATCTGTTCCAGCTGCAACTGCAGAGTGCCTTCGGGCTTGTCAATTGCGAAGCGACCGCCATCAGAGCGAACGTGACCGTTGAACACGCTGGCTTCCAGCCCAGCAACGGAGAACGTGTTGTCGCCAGTGTTGAATTCAATTTCAGCTGCAATGTTCTGTATTGGAATGCCGGGATCGACACTGGTCACTGTCACAGTTGTCGGCCCCTTGCTTTGCATGGCGAACTTGTCCTCCAGTTGCGCCTGGAGATCGGCGCTCACCCCAAGAATCGCTGTCTCGCCCCAGAAGCCGCTTAGTTCCCGCAGCTGAACGTGCAGGGGGCCTTGCAGTTCGAAAGCGCCAGAATTGCCACGGCGGATGCTCAACGTGGCGTCTGCCTCGACGCTGCCAGCCACAATATCTCCAGCAAAGTCCGTAGAGGTGAACAGTCCCGACAAACTACCGGAGGCAGGCGAGAAATCCAGCAAGGGCACACGCAGAGCGACAGTCCCTTCGTCCAGCGTGGAATCGAAGCTCATATCTGCATTCAGAACCAGGCGATCAGCTACGTGGACCGCTGCGCTGAGGCTGTAGTTCGTGCCATCGAGCTCGACTTGCGCGCGCAATTCAGGCCTGCGAATAGTGACTGGCAGCGCGTTGGTGCTCAGGTCATGCATATGGGCATTCACGCTCAGACGGGATCCGGGCAGGTCTGACAAGGTGCCTGAGGCACTGAGATTCTGGAGGGTGAGGACCGCTGCTGTCTGCAGATCGCCAAAGCGCGTCTGAGGCGCTCGAAGTGTCGCGGCGGCGCTCTGGGCTTGCCATGCGTCGGAGCCGTCCCATCGCAGCGTCATGGTCTCGTCAACATGCATGCCTGCTGCACGGGTCTCGAATGAGTCCAGGCCCAGCTGCTCCAGTGCAATGTCAAAGCCAGGTCGCAGCTCCACGCGCACACCGGACGCGCTCGACTGCACCTGCGAGCTGCCGCGCAGACTCAGGCCATTGACAAGCAGAGCGCGCATTCCGGCAGCGTTCGTCGCAGGCTGGGTCCACGCAAGGGGCCTGGACGACTGCGTGGCGGCTGCAAGCTGCAGGGTTTGGCTCAGTGTGCATTCGCCCGAAGGCGTGCACTGCCCATCGAGCTCCAGTGTCTCGATCTTCAGCAGGACGAGCTCGTTGAGCAAGGGCAATTGCAGCTGTGTGGGGGATACCGCAATGGTGAGCTGATGTGCGCTGCTGGCGTCATCCGGCACGTGAGCGCGGGCCTGCAACGCGAGCTGTCCGTCCAGCAGGGCATATGTTTCAAGAGCAGAGTCTGACGCTCTCGCGATTGCCGCCACAGTGGCCAGATCGGCGTTCGCATCAAGGTCCAGGCTCAAGCCGGCGTCCGTCCCCAGAGCTGAGAACTCCATATTCAGTGCGGGCTTGTTCTGGAAGTGAATCTGCAGGTCGGCAGTGATTGTGCCAGGTGCCATGCTGCGTAGAGCAAGTTCATTTTCTGGAATGAGGTGGCTTGAAACAAATTCTGTGTCGTGCCAGTTGGCCCGCAATCGCACATGCAGATCGCTGGCATCAAGTGTGCTCAGAAGCCCTCGAGAATCACGCTGCATATGCAGGGAGGCCGCATCCAGCCATGGGGCCAGCGTGAGAGAGTCTACGTCAATCGCTGCTATGGGAAATTGCACAAGTGAGGCAAGAACAGGTGCAATGTCCGGCATGGCAAATGGGGTGGCGCCCGGCGTGGCGGATGTGGCAAGTTGCAGGTCGGCCTGCGATACACGAATCCCGCGCAGCTGGCCCTGCAGCACTTCCCGCAGTGTGAAAGTCATCTGCATATTCTCGACGCTGCTGCGCGAAGCTGCGCCCGGCAGACTGAACTGCAGTGACGCGATCCGCAGGTGCGACCGGCCGATCTTGAGGCCTTCCATGGAATGCAGTGCAACGCCGTAGTCGAACAGCACCAGACGAGCTGTTGCCAGCAGCAGCGGGCCGCGCAGGACATACGCTGAGCCCCCGAGCAGCGCGAGCGTCAGCGCCACGGCGAGCAGTGTTCTGCCAATTCGTCCTGACCCAGAAGTATTGCCTGCCATGTTCATTGCACTTCCAAACTTAAGTGGGCTGCAGTCGCAGTGTGACACACGCCGGACGACCTCACCTAGCGTGAGCGCCAGAGCCTGGCAGGAACAATGTGCTTGTATAAACCTGTACGCTCGCTTAACCTGCGCGCCGAGTCAGCCAGACAGTCGCTGCCGGGAATTCTTCTTCAAACGTCATTGACGTGTGTGGAGGTGCCTGGTGGAGGAAAGTCCGGGCTCCACAGAGCAGAACGCCAGGTAACGCCTGGGAGGCGCGAGCCTACGGAAAGTGCAACAGAGAGCAGACCGCCAACCCCGGCGCAAGTCGGGCGGTAAGGGTGAAAGGGTGCGGTAAGAGCGCACCGCGCGACTGGCAACAGTTCGTGGCACGGCAAACCCCGTTCGGAGCAAGGCCAAATAGGGATCCAATGGTGCTGCTCGCACTGGATTCGGGTAGGCTGCTCGAGGCCGGCAGTGATGCAGGTCCCAGATGAATGACTGTCCACGACAGAACCCGGCTTACAGGCTGACTCGTTTTTATTTTTCAGGATTCGGGATCCAGTGTCCCGAATCCCGTACCTGAACACAGATGAAGAAACTCTACATCAAGACCTTCGGTTGCCAGATGAACGAGTACGACTCGGCGAAGATCGCCGACGTGCTCGGGGCCTCGCACGGCCTGACGACGACGCAGATTGCCGAAGAGGCCGATGTGCTGTTGCTCAACACTTGCTCCATTCGTGAGAAAGCGCAGGAAAAAGTGTTTTCGCTACTCGGCATCTGGCGCGAGTGGCAAGAGGCG
>CAYWMC010000136.1:0-4172 GCA_964459345.1 uncultured Klebsiella sp.
TAGACCATCGTGCCGTCGTCCATGCGGTAGGTCACCCCCGCGCGTACCCCCTGGCCCTCGCCAATCTCGCCACTGTTGCGGTACTGCGTCAGCTCCTCGCCTTCCTTGATGATCATCTCCATGTTCTCCTGCCCCGGATTCTTGATGACCACCACGTCCTCATCGCTGAGCAGCGGGTTGAGCGGGTTCTGCACGATCACCATCAGCAGCACGGCGATGATGACCAGGAACACGTCGATCAGGTTCACCACGCTCTGGATGGGGTCGTCCTGATCCCCGTCGCTGAGAATTGAAAGGGACTTCGGTGCGGCGCTCATGCGGTGGCCTCCGCACTCAAGCCGCTGTCACGGCTGGCTGCCGGGGCGGCCTTGCGCACCAGACCCTGGTTGTAGTCACTGATCTCCGCCAGCAGCCAGCGGCGTTTGACCAGCAGCACGACGAAGGTGATCGAGGCCGCCATCAGCGCGGTGATCACCGCCGAGAAGGCCACTTCCAGCTGCTGAGCCATGCCCAGAGAATCGCCCTGGGACACGGCAATCAGCGCCGGCCCCATGGGGATCATCGTGGCCACCAGGCCCAGCATCGGCGCCACACGGCTCACGATGCGCAGCATCTCCAGTTCCTTGAGCACCTGCAGTTCCAGTGTCTCGATGGCGATGTTCTCGTCGAGCGAAATCAGCCGCGCGATGCTGGTGGGGTAGCGGCCGAAGAGCCAGCGACCCGCAAGGTCATACAGGAACTCGCCCAGCGCAAACAGCGAGTAGCAGAACATCAGGGCCAGCAGGATCAGCACCGGCAGCATGAAGTAGGCCGTGACCTGTGAAAGGGCGTTTTCAATCAACAACATGGCAATTCTCCTTGGGGTTCATTCAGTAAAGTGAGTCGATTCGGCGTGACTGCAGGTCGCGGTTGATCATGCCCGCCGCCACCATGCCGATCAGCAGCCACAGCCAGAACAGCTGGCGGATGTCTTCGGACGTGGGCATGGCCACTTCGCGCATCACCTGGCCCTGCACGGTCACACTCTCGCCACTGGCGCTGGCTTCCTGGGTGGGTTCGGAAATCGCTTCATTCGCCGGCTCGGGCATGGCGTCTGCTTCCAGTGCGGGCGTGGCCGTGTTCAGGCCGAAGCCCATGGCCAGCGTGTTCACGTATTCCTGGAAGTCGTCGTTGGCCGTGAACACGTCGTGCTGCTGGTCGATCTGCGTATAGGTTTCCACCAGTTCGCGCAGCGTCTGTTCGCTGGCTTCCCAGTAGCCCTTGCGCGCGGCTTCCAGCATGCGCTCGGTGATCTGGGCCAGTGCTTCCGGGTTGGTTTCTTCAAACCATTCGCGGGTGCCCAGGTCGTAACGGTCCATCACATACGTGGCATGGAACTCGTCCCACTGATCGTCGCGCACGATGCTGGCGTCCATCACCTGCCAGCCCCAGAAATTGTTGATGGTTTCCAGCAGCTGCAGGGTGCCCGCATAGCCTTCGGCCTCCATCTCCTTGATCCAGTTCGGGTGCTGGTACACCGCGCGCAGCTCCATGGCCAGGAACTGTTCGGCGCGTTGCAGTTTGGCCCGTGCCGGGTCGCGCATATTGGAGATGTACATCTGGGGTGGTGCGCCATCCAGGTGCTGCACGGCCAGTGAGATGCCGCCCAGGTATTCGAACGAGTGGTCATTGTCCAGCAGGCCGCGCAGGTTCGACGAGCGCGACATGACGGCCGCCGAAGTGCCTTTCAGATGGGTGGAATACACGTTCACCCGACTGCCGTCGGGCGCAGTGATCTTGCGGCTCCACTGCTCCGGGTCGGGCCCGTAGGCCCAGGACATGCGCGACAGATAGACCTCGGCCAGCTGGCCGTCGTCCGCTTCCCACTTGTCGGACATCAGGCTGGCATCGGGCAGGCCGGTGCCGTAGTCGCCCGACTCGTTGCCGAACACGCGGGTCAGCGCTGCATTGCGGGCGGTGGTCTCGTCCACACCCGCCAGGGTCAGCTCGCCCAGAATGCGCTCGCTGTTGGCGCGCACGAAGTTCATGGCCAGCGGCTCGTCGGCATTGGCAGCCAGCAGCACGGCCTCGTTGAAGCGTTCCATCACGATGGGGTACTGGTCGCGGTACAGGCCGGTGATGGACACCACCACGTCGATGCGTGGACGCCCCAGCTCTTCCAGCGGAATCAGCTCCATGCCGGTGACGCGGCCGCCGCTGTCCCACTGCGGCCGCACGCCCAGCGCATCGAACACCTGCGCCTCCAGCATGCCCAGATGGCGCACGGTCTCGGTGCTGCGCATGGCGAAGGCCAGCTTTTCGGGGAACACGCCATGGGTCTGCTGATGACTGTCGATCAGGCTCTGCAACGCATCCTGGCCACCGGCCCAGGCCGAGCGGGTGGGCACCCGTGCCGGGTCGAATCCATACATGTTGCGGCCGGTGGGCAGGGCATCAGGGTTGCGGATCGGGTCGCCGCCGTAGGACGGGTCGATCCACTGGTCCGACAGCCCCGCCAGCACGGCCTCTATTTCGCCGCCGGCATTGAGGTTGCGCAGGTACTGCCTGCCCTGATCCCGCAGCGCCACCAGCGCAGTGTCTTCGCCGTCCTGGGCACTCAGGGGCATGTCGCCCACGATGTGCTCGGCGACGAACTGGTAGGGGCGCGTCTCGCGCAGGCCCTGATAGTCGATCTTGAACGCTTCGGCCACACTCGCGTAGCCCATCTTCTGCACCAGCGGTTCACCCAGCATCTGCATGATGTTGCTGGACAGGTGTTCGTCCAGCGCCGTGGTGCCGAAGGCGTGCATGCCCAGCGGCTGCATGGCCATGCCCAGCTCTTCCAGATAGTTCTCGATGTCGCGCAGGAACTCGTCGAAGCGGGACATGAGCTGCTCTTCGGTCCAGTCCAGATCCTCGTGGATGTTCATCTCCACCGCCTTGGCCACGATCAGCTCGCGGGCGTTCTCTTTCACCAGGCCTTCGTCCACCAGCTGGTACTCGGTGATCAGGTCATTGATGGCAGAGAAATCATCCGAGAGGCCGGCGGGCGAGAACGGTGGCGTCTGATGACTCACCACCACACCACGGCCGCGACGCTTGACGTGCACTGCTTCCGACATGTTGTCGACGATGTAGGGGTAGATCACCGGGATGTTGCCCACCAGCAGATTCGGGTTGTCATAAATCCACAGGCCGCGCTCCTTGCCGGGCAGCCATTCCTGACTGCCGTGGGTGCCGAAATGGATGATGGCATCGGCGCCGATCTGCTCGCGCACCCACAGGTAGGTGGCGAGATAACCGTGGTGCACCGGCAACAGCGTGTCGTGGTAAAGCACGTCGTTCTCTTCGGCCGGCGCATCGCCGCGCGATGGCTGGGGCAACACGTACAGATTGCCGTACTGGGTGCGCGGAATGACGAAGCCTTTCTCGCCATCACGTTCTATTACCCAGTGACTGTCTTGCGGCGCGCCCCAGCGGCCGACGATGTTGTCACGCACGCTGGCGGGCAGGGTGGCCAGCCAGGTTTCGTAACGGCTCAGCGGCAGGAAATCCCAGGCGCTGGTCTGCTGAATCTCCACGATGCCCTCACTGCGGTAATACGGGCGCAGCATGTCGGAGATCGAGTCGATCAGCTGCTGGTCATCCACCGCGTCGATGTTGTAGCCGTCTTCGCGCAGCGCCGCTGCAAGGCTGGCCACGGACACCGGCACGTTCAGGTTCGACGCGCCCATGTTGTGTTCGCCGGGCGGGTGGTTCCAGAAGAACAGGGCCAGCTTCTTGTCGGCATTGGGTGCGCGGCGCAGAGCGGAAAGATTCAGCGCCTTCTGCAGCAGCATGTCGATGTGTTCTTCCACCGGCACGTACTCGCCGTCTTCATTGGTGGTGATGACCACCGGGTCGATCAGGCCGATGTACTCGGCAATGATCAGGTTGGTGGGAATGCCGAAGTTGCTGATGCCGGCGGTGTCCTGCAGGTATTCCTGGTAAGTGCCGTCGCGGTACTGCACGGCATTGATGGCCGGAATGCCCAGCGCCTTCAGCCAGGCCTTGCGGCCTTCCGGGTCGCTGCCCAGGAAGGTGTTGATGACGATGACGTCCATGAACACCTTGCCATCGCGCATCACCAGCGCGTCATCCGTCAGGTCGAGGGTGGCGACGTCCAGCGGGTTCATGAAGTCCTGCGAGACATC
>CAYWMC010000136.1:4272-6820 GCA_964459345.1 uncultured Klebsiella sp.
GGGCGTCCGCCGCCCTGCGCGCCACTCATCTCCGAGCGGGTGCTGGCCACGCGGCTGGAGCGGTACAGAATCACCGGCACCGCGCCGGCCTCGCGCACTTCCAGCGCGAAGCGGTCCATCATGCCGGTCTGGCCGTCCGAGATGTAGCTGGAGGACATCTCCATGCCGATCACGGGCTTGCCCTCGACACTCAGGCTGTACTTGTTCTGCCACCAGGCAAGGTAGGTGTCCAGGTCAGAGAACACCAGGCTCTCATAGTCAGGGTGGTAGATCGCCCGTTCCGGAAGCTCGAGGGCAGGCTCGATGGCCGCCACCGAGGCGCCGGTGAGCAGGGCCTGGGCGTACTGCGCCAGGCGGTTGAAGTTCACGCTGGTGCCGCCGGCGTAGTAGTCGAACATGCGCTGGGCATGCTCGGCCTCCAGACGCACGCCGCGCATGCGCACCGGCGGGCTCATCACGTTGACGCTGAGAATGGGAATGTCCACGCTGTTGAGGAAATCCCCCACCATGCCCTGCACCAGCGCCTGGTCGTCACTGCGTGGCGCATCGATGATGACGATGTCGGCGCCTTCCAGCGCCTCGGAAATCCGCGCCGGGTTGTGCACATCCACCTGCACCCAGTCGATCGTGAGGCCCGTGCCTTCGGCGGCTCGTTGCAGCATCTCGAACTTGCGTTCCAGCACGAAGTCCGTGGACACGATGGTGAGCTTCTCGGCCATTGCCGCACTGCTGAGCGCCAGCGCAGCGGCAAGGCTCAGGGCCCTGCCGCACAGTGCGCTCCAGCGCGAATGTCTGCTGTTGCTGATCATGGGGATGCTCTCCGTTCTCAGTTGAAGCGTGCTTCGACGCTGAAGTAGGCGTAACGGCCGCGGTCGGCGTAGGTGAACAGGGCAGACTCTTCCAGCAGATTGAGATCCGTCAGATTGTCCACGCCGGCCCGCAGCGTCAGGGTGCTGTTCAGCGCCCTGGCGGCGGAAATGTTCCAGTAGGTGTAGTCCGGCAGTGTCTGCATCACGGCAGCCGCGCCACGTCCTACCAGCTGGAACTGCTCGCCCACGTAGTTGGCGCGCAGCTGGGCCGACCAGCCGCGTCCGCCGTCCCAGCCCAGGCGCGCATTGGCAGCATGCTCGGGACGCTCGGTCAGGGCCTGGCCGGTAGAGAGGTTCTCGCCGTCCAGCCAGGTGTGGTTCACGCTGATGTCGAACTGGCTGCCCAGCGGCATGCTGAAGGAAAGCTCGGTGCCCTTGATGCGGGCTTCGTCCACGTTCACGCGACGCGAGGTGCCGTTCTTGACCACCTGGCCGCGAACGCGCACCGGGAGGGTCAGGTCTTCACTGACCAGCAGGTCTTCCAGCTCGTTGTCGAATGCCACCAGATTGATCTGCATGGCGCCCAGGCGGTAGTCCACTCCCAACTCGTAGCCGTCCACCACTTCCGGCGCCAGATCGGGGTTGGCGATCAGGTCATAGCCCGGGCGGCCGCTCTCGTAGCCCGGCGTGGTGTATTTCAGATGCGGCGCCTTGAAGCCGTGGCCGTAGCCCAGTTTCACGGTCATGTTGTCGCTGGGCAGGTACACCAGGTAGGTGCGGGGGCTCAGCTCGGAGCCGAAGGTGTCATGCTCGTCGCTGCGCAAACCCACGGTCAGACGCAGCGGGTCGGCCAGCACGATCTCGTCCTGGATATAGGCCGAGAAGGTGCCCGCTTCGGCCTCGCCGCCGGCAAAGCTCCTGTGCACATGGAACTGCTTCATGGACTCGAAGCCGGTGGACAGGGTGTGGGAGTCGCCCACCGGCATCACGATGCCGCCGTCGATGACTTCGCTGCGCTGCCCTTGTGTAGGCGATGCGGAAGGAGGCACGCGGGCATCGCTGTAAGTCGTGGTGGAGGTGACCTCTGACTCGTAGGCGCCAAGTCGCGCACTGAAGCGCTGGAAGTCGCCCTTCCAGCCCAGGGCGAGGTGATCTCGGCTGATGTCGCCGTGGTTCTTGTAGATCAGGTCGCGGCCTGTCACGGTTTCCAGACGGTAGGAGCCGCGATCTTCTTCCGCGCGGGACACATCCAGCGTCAGTGACTGCTGCTCGTTCAGGCGCAGCGTGCTGCCCAGCACCAGATTGCTGCCGCGCTTGCCTTCGCGCAGGCTCAGGGCAGGGGTGCGGTTGTCGTCAGGATAGGAAAGATCGGTGCGGCTGGAGTGGGAAGCGCCCAGCGTCACACTCAGGTTCTCCGTCACCGGGCCGGCGGCGGCCACAGACGCATTGAACTCATCGCCGCCGCTGCCTTCTGTCTGACCGCCCTGCTGGGCGCGGAAATTGCCGAACCAGCGCTCATCCGCTGGCTTGGTGATCACATTGATGACGCCGCCGAAGGCTTCGGAACCGTAAAGGGAAGACATCGGGCCCCGCACGATCTCGACGCGCTCGATGAGCTCCATGGGCAGCCAGTCGAAACGGAAGTCGGAGTGCTGAATGACCTCGTCCGAGGCGCTCAGGCGTCGGCCATTGACCAGCATCAGGGAGTAGTCGCGGCCCATGCCGCGCACGCTGACGGA
>CAYWMC010000137.1:0-6779 GCA_964459345.1 uncultured Klebsiella sp.
GCGAAAGCGTGTGGTCCTCGGTCGGCGCCACAGTCAACGACTCGATATTGTAATTGCGCTGCGAAAACAGTCCAACAACCCGTGACAATGCGCCAGGTTCATTCTCCAGCAACATGGAAATAATATGTCTCATCTCAGGTTCTCTCCGTCTTGCTCAGATACATGTCTTTCATCGCTCCACCTTTGATGGCCATTGGATACACGTGCTCCATCGGATCCACCAACACGTCGATGAATACCAGTCGATCCTTCAACGCAAAGGCTTCCGTCATCTTCTGCTTGAGCTCGGACAACTTCTCGATGCGTACGCCGACATGACCATACGCCTCGACCAGCTTGATGAAATCAGGCAATGACTCTGCGTATGTACTGTGTGAATAGCGGCCGCCGTACTGCATGTCCTGCCATTGCTTCACCATGCCCAGAGCCTGATTGTTCAGACACACAATCTTTACCGGCAACTGATACTGCAGACACGTCGCCAGTTCCTGAATGTTCATCTGAATACTGCCTTCGCCAGTCACGCAGACCGAGACAGCATCAGGGAATGCCATCTGCACGCCCATCGCTGCCGGGAAACCGAAGCCCATCGTGCCCAGCCCACCGGAGTTGATCCAGCGGCGCGGCTTGTCGAACTTGTAATACTGCGCGGCAAACATCTGGTGCTGGCCAACATCCGAAGACACATAGGCATCGCCGTCGGTAATGTCATACAGACACTGAATGACCTGCTGCGGCTTGATGACATCATCCGGCGCAGGAATCACCTTCAAGCTGTCCTTCTCGCGCCAGCCCTCGATCTGCTTCCACCACTGCTCGATGGCAGCGCGGTCAACCTTTGTGTCCGATTGCTTGATCAGCTCCAGCATTTCCTCAAGAACGCTGGTGACCGAGCCCACGATCGGAACATCGGCCACCACTGTCTTGGAGATGGAGGCCGGATCAATATCGACATGCAGAATCTTCGCGCCAGGACAGAATTTGGAGATTGAATTGGTGACCCTGTCGTCAAAGCGCACCCCAATGCCCAACACCACATCACTGAAGTGCATGGACATGTTGGCTTCGTATGTGCCGTGCATACCGAGCATTCCAAGGAACTGCTTGTCGGTAGCCGGGTAGGCGCCAAGTCCCATCAGTGTATTGGTGACTGGATAGCCGAGCAGCGTTGCCAGCTCCGTCAGCAAAGCACTGCCTTCGCCCTGCACGACTCCGCCACCGGTATAGATGACAGGGCGTTTCGCGGCCAGCAGTATCTCCACCGCTTTCTTGATCTGCCCGGTGTGACCCTTGCCAGGTACCGAGTAGGAACGCAGCTTCACCGACTCCGGATACTGATACTTGAATTTGCGCGACGGATCCGTGACATCCTTCGGAATATCGATCACGACAGGGCCGGGGCGGCCTGTGGTGGCTATATAGAAAGCCTTCTTGACCACCATCGGAATGTCTTCCGGGTTCTGCACCATGAAACTGTGCTTCACGATGGGCCGGGAAATACCGACCATGTCGGTTTCCTGAAAACCATCGGAACCGATCAGGGAACTGTCCACCTGGCCAGAAATGACGACCATGGGGATGGAGTCCATGAAGGCTGTGGCAATGCCAGTGATGGCATTGGTGGCCCCAGGACCGGATGTCACCAGTACTACGCCTGGCTTTCCGGTAGCTCTGGCATAGCCGTCAGCAGCGTGAGTCGCCGCCTGTTCATGACGCACCAGAATGTGCTCGACCTTGTCTTGCTTGAACAATGCGTCATAGATGTGCAGCACGGCGCCGCCGGGGTAGCCCCAGATCAAGTCAACGCCTTCGTCGTGCAATGCCCTCATGAGCATCTCACCGCCGGATAATAGTTCCACTTTTTCTAACCTCTGTACTGTCATGCCTGCTGGCCGGTGTGCAATGCCATCCAATGGCAATGCCATCACCCAGCTCAGGTGAGCGGCAACAGGCTGATCGATTAACACTTCAGGGATATGTCAGACAAGGCATGCGTCAACGTTGCACACTGCATTGCTTGTTGCCTGACTCTTGGCGGCTCTCCACGCGGTAACGTATCGGAGCCTAAGGTGGACGTGGTTTGACACCTAAGATTGTCATAGCCCCCGGTACTTTTTTGCCAGGGGCTGCTGAGACAGACCGGATGAGGAAGTGGTCTGTTCAGTCTGCAAACAAAAACGAGGGCAATTTTCCCAGCATTTGCTTCAAAGTCAAGCAAATAAAGGGCTGCAGACTGAATCGATGACCTGCCCGGACTACTTCTTGCCGAAGGTGAAGACATCCTCCTGGACATCCACCACGATGCAGTCGCCTGCCTCGTAGTCCCCCTTGATGACCTGTTGCGCAAGCGGATTCTCCAGCCAGTTCTGTATCGCACGCTTCAGTGGGCGGGCTCCGTAGACAGGGTCGTAGCCAAGACGTGCAATCTTGTCCAGCACGCGATCGCTGACTTCGATGCGCAGATCATTGTCCTGCAGCCTCTTGTTCAGCAGGGCGATCTGGATATCGGCGATGCCGCGAATCTGTGCCTGCTGCAAGGGGTGGAACACAACGGTCTCGTCGATCCGGTTCACGAACTCGGGCGAGAAGTGGCGCACCACAACGGAGAGAACCTCCGCCTTCACCCGCTCGTAGCCCCGCTCGTCCATGGCGCCTTCGCTCATCATTTCCTGTATGCGGTCGGAACCAAGATTGGACGTCATCACAATCACCGTATTGCGGAAATCCACAGTGCGGCCGTGGCCGTCGGTCAGTCTTCCGTCATCCATCACCTGCAACAGAATATTGAAAACATCAGGGTGCGCCTTTTCCACTTCATCAAGCAGCAATACCGAGTAGGGACGGCGACGGACAGCTTCCGTCAGGTAGCCCCCTTCTTCATAACCAACATAGCCGGGCGGTGCTCCGATGAGACGCGCCACTGAATGCTGCTCCATGAACTCGGACATGTCGATGCGCACCATGGCCTCTTCAGTATCGAACAGAAACTCTGCCAGTGCCTTGCACAATTCAGTCTTGCCGACACCCGTTGGGCCAAGGAACAGGAAGGAGCCGTTCGGGCGATTCGGATCAGACAATCCTGAACGCGAACGTCGTACCGCGTTGGCCACTGCATTGACCGCCTCTTCCTGACCAATGACCCGCTTGTGCAGCGCATCTTCCATTGTCAGCAGTTTCTGCTTGTCGCCCTGCAGCATTTTTGCAACTGGAATGCCGGTCCAGCGCGAAACCACTTCTGCAATCTCTTCATCCGTCACGCGGTTGCGCAGCAAACGCATGTCCTTCATGTCCGTCTGCGCGGAGGCGTCCAGTGTCTTTTCAAGATTCGGAATGATGCCGTATTGCAGTTCCGACATGCGCGCCAGGTCGCCCGCACGGCGCGCCAGTTCGAGTTCATTGCGAGCGCGTTCCAGATTGCTCTTGATGGACTGCGCTCCCTGCACGGACGCCTTCTCGGATTTCCAGATTTCTTCGAGATCTGCGTACTCCGTTTCCAGCTTGCGAATCTCTTCAGCAAGCTTCTCCAGACGCTTGCGTGACGCTTCGTCTTCTTCCTTCTTGAGCGCCTCACGCTCGATCTTCAGCTGAATCAGGCGGCGCTCCAGGCGATCCATATCTTCAGGCTTGGAATCGATCTCCATGCGGATAAGACTCGCTGCTTCGTCGATCAGGTCGATGGCTTTGTCCGGCAGCTGCCGATCCGGGATGTAGCGCGTTGAAAGCCGGGCCGCCGCAATAATGGCGCCGTCCGATATCTGCACGCCGTGATGCACTTCGTAGCGCTCCTTCAGGCCGCGCAGAATGGCAATGGTGTCCTCCTGGCTCGGCTCATCCACAAGCACTTTCTGGAAGCGCCGCTCCAGTGCTGCATCTTTCTCGATATATTTGCGGTATTCATCCAGCGTTGTGGCCCCCACGCAATGCAGTTCGCCACGGGCGAGTGCTGGCTTGAGCATGTTGCCAGCATCCATGGAACCTTCGGCCTTGCCGGCACCTACCATGGTGTGCAGCTCGTCGATGAACAGGATCACGGAGCCTTCCTGTTTCGACAATTCGTTGAGTACGCCTTTCAGCCGCTCTTCAAATTCACCTCTGAATTTCGCGCCCGCAATCAAGGAGCCCATGTCCAGAGACAGGATTCTCTTGTTCTTGAGCCCCTCCGGCACTTCGCCGTTGACGATGCGCTGCGCCAGACCCTCCAGGATGGCGGTCTTGCCAACGCCGGGTTCGCCGATCAGCACGGGATTGTTCTTGGTGCGACGCTGCAACACCTGAATGGTGCGACGAATCTCGCTATCCCGGCCTATCACCGGGTCGAGCTCGCCCTTCTCGGCGCGCTCAGTGAGATCTACGCAGAAACGCATCAGCGCCTGTCTGGATTCCTCAGCGCCGGCATCGCTGACAGTTTCGCCGCCACGCAGATTGCCGATGGCATTCTCCAGGGCCTTTTCGCTGACACCATAGGAGTTGAGCAGTTTGCCGAGTTCACCCTTGTCGCTGAGCGCCGCCAGAATGACGGCCTCGCTGGCGATGAATTTGTCACCTTTCTTCTGCGCGTACTTGTCTGCCATGTTGAGCAGTCGGCCCAGCTCATTGGACGGCACCACATCGCCGCCGTTGCCCTGCACCTTGGGCAGGCGCTCCATGATCTGCTGCAATCCCGCACGCAGATCCGTGATCGTGAACCCCGTTTGCGAAAGCAGCTGCCGCACCGAGCCGCCCTTCTGGTCCAGCAGCGCCAGCACGAGGTGTACCGGTTCGATGAAATTATTGTCATTGCCCACAGCAAGTGACTGAGCGTCCGACAAGGCCGCCTGCAACTTGCTGGTCAGTTGATCCATGCGCATCTGGTGTCCCCTGGGGAACTCACGTTCCCGAAAATGGTGGCATTGCCGTGACCGACTTCAGCGGTCACGTGTTTGAATGACCTGTTCAATGCGGGCGCGAGGCAGGAATTCAAGCAGGAAGTGCGTCAGGTTTGATCTGGCGCAATTCCGATGAGGCTGACGAAGCGGCCGGTTCGGCCGTCTCGTCGATAGGAGTAGTAGGTATCTGCTGCGCAGTAAGTGCAAAAGCCACCGCCGGTGACGTCACTCACTCCGCATGCGGCGAGACGCGCACGTGCAATGGCATAGAGATCAGCTAGAAACTTGTTGCCCTTTTCAGCCGGGCGGAACGCCTGCTCCTGCAGGGACTGACGGGCGGCGCGATCGGGGCAGGCATCAAGAAAGACATCGCGCACTTCTGCTCCCACCTCGAAATGGCAGGGACCGATGGCAGGCCCCAGCCAGACCAGTACATCACCAGCAGCATCTGGAAATCGTGCAAGGGTCTTCTCCAGAATGCCAGCGGCCAGCCCGCGCCATCCCGCATGGGCCACAGCTACCCGACGGCCAGTGCGCGACGCGAAAAACACTGGCAGGCAATCTGCTGTCAGGACGGCGCCGGCAAGACCCGGCCTGTCAACATACACGGCGTCGCCGCAGCGTTCGGCCCCATCGGTTCCGGCATCCACCACTGCTGTGCCGTGCACTTGCTCCAGCCACTGCACTGCCATGCCACGGGGCAATTGCGACTGGAGCAGCTGACGGTTGTGGAGCACGCTTTCGCGCACATCGTCCACGTGCAGTGCCAGATTGAAGCTGTCAAAGGGCGGATGCGAGATACCACCGAGTCGATTCGACACACGCGCGATCACCCCGCCTGGCAGATGCCAGGCGGGCACCAGCAGAAATGGCGCGCTCACTGATCCTCGCGCAGGACGGCGAGCAGGGCCTGCATGTCGTCCGGCAGTTCTGCTTCCCAGCTCATCTCTTCGCCCGTGCTGGGATGCAGAAAGCCAAGGCGTCGGGCATGGAGGGCCTGACGGCGGAAGTCCTTGAGTGACTGCGTCAGAGCGCCGCTGCAGCCTCTGGGGATCTGCAGACGCCCGCCGTACAGCGGGTCTCCGACCAGTGGGTAACGAATGTGGCTCATATGCACACGAATCTGGTGAGTACGCCCGGTCTCGAGCTTGACCACCACATGGGTATGGGCACGGAACCGATTCAGCACACGATAATGCGTCACCGCCTCCTTGCCATTTTCAATGACGGCGCGTTTCTGGCGGTGTATCGGGTGCCGGCCCAGAGGCAGGTCCACCGTGCCACCTGCCGTCATCACGCCAATCACGATGGCTTCGTATTCGCGCTCCACTTCGCGACGCTGCAACTGCTTGACCAGAATGCGGTGGGCCTGCAGCGTCTTGGCTACCACCATCAGGCCGGTCGTGTCCTTGTCGAGGCGATGCACAATACCGGCCCGCGGAATTTCCTTGAGCTGCGGACAATGGTGCAACAGGCCGTTGAGCAAGGTGCCCGTGCGATTGCCGGCCGCGGGATGCACCACGGTATTGACGGGTTTGTACAATACGATGACATCTTCGTCTTCGTAGACGATATTCAGATCGACATCCTCGGGAGCATGGGCCTCTTCGAGAGCAAGCTCTGTCTCCAGCACCAGCTTGTCGCCGGCATTGATCTTGTCCTTGCCGCGCAGCAGTCTGCCATTGACCAGCAAGCCACCTTCCTTGATCCAGTTCTGCAGGCGACCCCGGGAATATTCGGGGAACAAGGCAGCAGCGGCCTGGTCAAGACGGCTGCCGTCGTGTATCGGCGGAACAAGGGCTTGCAGAGAAATTTTCGTCGTCATGAATCCAGATCACTCAAAACCCCGTCATACTGGCGGGGAACAAACAATACAGCACACCTTGGGTTTGCGTTGGTTGCTGTGGTTAAATA
>CAYWMC010000138.1:0-6755 GCA_964459345.1 uncultured Klebsiella sp.
GTTCTCTTCCTCGATGGGGAAGTAGGGCAGCGCCTTGTCGCCGCCGATGTCCAGGGTGCGCATGGTCACCAGCTTCGGCGCAAAGGCGTTGAGCTGCTCACGGTAGATGTCCGCCTGCTCCTGTTCGCTGGGAAAGCGCTCCGCCAGCAGGAAGGGCACTTCGGTGCGGAACAGGCCGATGCCTTCGGCGCCGTGGTCCAGGGAGCGCACCACGTCGGACATCAGGCCGGTGTTCACCCACAGATTCACGCGATGGTGGTCAGGCGTCTCGCAGGGCAGATGAATCAGCCCTTCCAGTCCTTTGACCAGCTGCTCTTCTTCCTTGATGACTTCGCGGTAACGGTTGCGCAGCTGATCGGAAGGATTGCTGTAGACCTGGCCATTGTAGCCGTCGACGATCAGTTCGCGGCCGTCCAGCTGGCGATAGGGCAGATCCACCACCCCCATCGCCGTGGGGATGCCCATGGTGCGGGCCAGAATGGCCACGTGGGAGTTGCCGGAGCCTCGCACCGAGACCAGTCCGCGCAGCTTTTCCTTGGGCACTTCGGCCAGCATGGCCGCTGTCAGCTCTTCACCCACCAGAATCGTGTCGTGGGGGTACTCCGCCTTCACGACATCATGATCCTGCAGATAGAACAGCACCCGGCTGCACAGGTCCTTGATATCGGCAGCGCGCTCGCGCAGATACGGGTCCTTCATCAGCTCGAACGTGCGGACATGATCCTTCGCCACATCCGCCAGCGCACCCTGTGCCCAGTTGCCCAGGCGGATGCGCTCCTGCACTTCCTTGCCAAGGGCGTCGTCATCAAGCATGCGCAGATACACCGCGAACAGCTCGCGCTCTTCAGGGCGCAGACGGTTCTCCAGTGACGTGGCAAGCCGGCTCATGTCATCGCGCACGGCCTGCAGCGCGCCGTTGAAGAATTCCACTTCCTTTTCAACATCCGTGCAGGCACGGTTGGGAATCAGATCGAGATCGGCCGGCGGGAACACCACCACCGCATGGCCGATGGCAACGCCCGTAGAGCCTGCGACGCCACTGAAGCTGGTGTCTGACTTGCGCTGGCCGGAGGGGCTCATCCCCTGAATCGCGCCCGTGGCTTCGGCGGCGGCAATGACGCCGGCCAGCTGCGCAGACAGCGTGATCAGAAAGGCCTCTTCGCCCTCATCGAAACTGCGCTTCTCCCGGTGCTGCACCACCAGCACACCCAGCACCTTGCGATGGTGAATGATGGGCACGCCCAGAAACGAGCTGAACTGCTCTTCGCCGGTTTCGGACAGGTAGTGATAATTCGGGTGGGATTGTGCGTCTTCCAGATTGACCGGCTCGGCATTGCTGGCGACCAGGCCGACCAGCCCTTCACCCAGCTGCAGGCTGACATGACCGACTGCAGACTTCTTGAGGCCTTCGGATGCCATGAGGACATGGCTGTTGATCTCGGAATCCAGCAGGTACACGGAGCATACCTGGGTGTTCATGGCATCCCGCACCCGGGTGACTATGACATTGAGGGCCGACTGCAGATCCTTCGCAGTGTTCACCTCCTGGACTATTTCGCGCAATCTTTCGAGCATGTTGAGAATTCCGTCAGGAGCGTACGAATTGATTCAGGGGCTTCACCAGCTCCTTGAGCGCCTGGCGGTAGACTTCACGCTTGAAGTCGATGACCTGACTGAGAGGGTACCAGAAGCTTACCCATTGCCAGTCATCAAACTCGGGACTGTTGTTGGATACCAGATTGATTTTCTGATCTTCCGAGCGCAGGCCCAGCAGATACCACTTCTGCTTCTGGCCGATGCACGTGGGATTGGAATTCTGCCGGATCAGGTTCTTGGGAAGATGGTAATAGAGCCATCCCTTGGTGGAAGACAATATCTGCACATCGGTGGGCTCGAGCCCCACTTCTTCCTTCAATTCCCGAAACATTGCCTGCTGAAGTCGCTCGCCGTGACGGATGCCGCCCTGGGGAAACTGCCAGGCATCCTGGCCTATGCGCTTGGCCCACAGCAGCTGCCCTTGCGTATTGCAGATGATGATGCCGACATTTGGTCTGAACCCTTGAGAATCTATCATCGCGCAACCGGTTCCTGTCGTTGAAAGGCATCGCCGGCATTGTTTCACAACTGCGAAGGATTGTTCAACGGGATGTCAGGAATCGACCAAGGGGGCTGGCAGGGCCGCACACCGCGCGGGTTATAATGCGCGCCCACTCACGCATCTGCCGGATACAAGACCCATGACCCTTGCCATTTTCGACCTGGACAACACGCTGCTGCGCGGCGACAGCGATCACTCCTTCGGGGACTTTCTCATCAGCAAGGGACTCGTCGATGCCGTGCAGCACAAGGCGCGCAATGACTACTTCTATCAGCAGTACAAGAACGGCGGCCTGGACATGGTGGCCTATACCGAATTCGTGGTCAGTGCGCTGAAGGGCATGTCCCGTGCGCAGCGCGAGGCGCTGCACCGCGATTACATGCGCGACTTCATCGAGCCGATGATGTTGCCCGCTGCCGAAGCCCTGCTGCAAACCCATCGTCAGCGCGGCGATTATTGCCTGATCATTACAGCAACCAACCGCTTCATCACCGAGCCAATTGCTGCGCGTTTGCGAGTGGATGCCCTGATCGCCACCGACCTCGAGCTGGTCGACGACGAGTTCACAGGACGGATACAGGGAATCCCGAGTTTTCAGGCCGGGAAGGTGCAGCGGCTGACACAGTGGCTGGAAGCCTACAACGCGCAACTCGCACCTGGCCTGGCAACACTGAGCATGCAGGACAGCGTGTTCTACAGCGACTCCTTCAATGATCTGCCGCTGCTGGAACGCGCCACGCGAGCAGTGGCAGTGGACCCCGACGACACACTGCGCGGCATCGCCGAAGCCAGGGGCTGGGAGATCATCAGCCTGCGCGGGTGAGTCCCGACCCCTTGCCGACTCTTACTGCAGTGGCTCCAGCGCAATCTCCACGATCAGATCATCCGCCAGCTGCTCCAGCTGGCGCTGCAGGGCGTGTACATCCAGATCGGCAGGCACCTTCAGTTCAGCCTGCGCATTGAAGAGCGATTCTCCCGACATCGGCGCCGTGGTGCATTGCGTGGCCAGCTCTTCCACATTCACATGCTGCTGCGCCAGCGCGCGGGAAATCTCCTTGATGATGCCCGGCCGGTCATTGCCCACCAGGGTCAGACGCAAGGAGCGCTGACGGGCAGGCACGTCGCTCACACGCACCTTCTCCACCACAAGCCTGAGCACTGAGGACAGTTTCTGCAGATCCTGAATCAAGGCGTCCGCGTGTGCATCCGCCACACTGACACGCAGGATGCCGGCAAACTTGCCTGCCAGATGAGACATGTTGCTCTCCAGCCAGTTGCCGGAATGCCGGGCGATGGTGTCGGCCAGCATCTCGACAAGACCAGGCTTGTCATCGCCGATGACAGTAAGTACCAGATAGGTGGACATGACTCAGCCTCCGATCATCACGCGCCGCGGAAACTGGCCGAACTCTTCCCAGTAGCTGACACGCTCGGGTAGTTCTTCTGCCGTGCCCTGCACGCGACCATTGCTGTCGGTGACACGTGACACCAGCGTGTGTTCGCCGGGCTGCGCGCCCTGCCAGTCGAAGCTGAACAGCTTCCACGAGAACTGCGAGGCTTCGGGGTCCAGCGTCGCCTGTTGCCAGGGGCCGTTGTCGATGCTGACTTCCACGCTGCGCAGCGGGGTGCCGTCATTGAGCACGAAACCGCGGACTGTATGGGCATTGCCATTGCGCGTGACACGCACGATGGCCGATTTGAGATTCATCTTCGCCACGGAGTTTTCCACCCAGCGCTCGGTGCCGCCCACCACTTCGCGCTTCAGAGTGACATAGTCGCGGCCCATGAAGCGCCCCATGTAACGCGTATCCTGCACATGGATCTGTGTGAGCCACTTCACGTTGGCAACCCCATACCAGCCTGGTGCCAGCAGCCGCACCGGCTTGCCGTGGAAATGCGGCAGTGGCTCGCCATTCATCTCGAAGGCCAGCAGGTTGTGCTCGTTCATGGCGTCTTCCACCGACATGCTGCGCGCGAAGGCTTTCGGCACCTTGCGGCCACGAATCTCTTCTTCGCCAATATCGGCACCGAAGAACACCACTTCCTTGCCGGCCGGCTGAATGCCCGCTTCCATCAGGATGTCGCGCAGGCTGACACCGCGCCAGGTGGCATTGCCGATCAGGCCGTGGAACAGGCGATTGCCGTTGCCACCGCATTCGAAGCCGACGTCCTTTTCAATGACGGGGCGGCTGCGCAGCTGATCCAGCGAGAAGCTGAGCGGCCGGTCCACGAGCCCTGTCACGTTCAGCTGGTAACTGGCATTGTCCACTTCCGGCTGGCCGTAATGCTGCACCAGATAGAAATCATCGTTGTCGGTGTAGAAAGTCTTGATCTGGCGTGTATCGAGAAAATGCGTGGCGCCAGGTCGGACGGGCTGCGGATTGAACGTGTCGGGAACGTCGGTGAAGGGCACATCCACTTCGCCCTGGGCGAGTGCCGGCATCATCCAGTGTGGAAAACTCATGGCCCCGAGGGTCACGACACCTGTATTGAGTGCTCCCTTCAGAAGCTTTCGTCGATCTGGATTCTCCGGATGCATGCTGTGCTCTCCCCTTTTTCGTCTTTGTTGGAATTATGGCTGCACGTCACGATGGCAGCGGCCCGACGATAGCACAGGCTCCGGAAGCTTGCCTACACGCCGGCAGGCACCGGGGCGCTGGCTGGACTTCCCGGCGCAAATTTGGAAAGATCGGTCCGGCCTGTCAGACAATGCGCGGCTTTTGTCCATCCGACCATCCAGCAAGAGACTTATGACGCTAACCAATATCGACACCCTGTCACTCCTTCCGCCGCTGAGCATCACGCTGGGCGATCTGCGCAAGGGCGTCAACAATTACCACGTGGATGTGCGCATCAGCCCTCGCTTTGCCGCTGATGTCAGGCGTCTGGCAACAGCCCTGACCCAGCAGGCCACCACGCAGAACGCGCAGGCCGTGGATCTGAGCGCCCAGTTCAATGCCCTGCGCACCAGTTATCTGGATGTGATGACCGGGCTGCTGCATCGCGTGAAGACAGACCTGAGCCGCGACAGTATCCAGCTGCTGGAATTCGCCCTGCCGAAATTCATCCTGCTGACCACGCGCGCCCAGCTCGACGAGATCATTGACGCTCTCAAGGCGCGCACCTCCGAATCCCAGGAGCGCTCCTCCGCCAACGCGTTGCTGACCAACCAGCGCCTGTTCTGGTTGCAGAAGAATTACGACGCCATCCTGTTCAGCGTGAACAGCCAGCTGTTTGCCCAGCTGGAGCGCGTCGAGTCCCGACAGCTCGCGGAAGTGCGCGCACAGTACATGCCCATGGAGTCCCACAATGTGCTGGATCTGCGGCTCAATCCGATGCTGTGCTCGAGCGAACCAGGGGCGAGCGCGTTCCTGATCGATCAATACCGGCTTTGGGGCGGCGATGGCGAGGATGCCGGATTCAATGCGCTGAACGATGGCGTGGAGACCCTGCTGGGGCTGCATATTCCAGAGTTGAGCATTGCACCTCTGATGGCCGCACCCGGCAGCGGCACGCCGGAACTGTATGACGAGTTGGGCGGGCTGTTTCAGACGCAGAAATTCATGGGACTGGCCAGCGACATGAAGAGCGAACTGACAGAAGACTTCTCCTGGCTGGAAACGCCGGAGAATCTCACGGCTCTCTTCGACATCGGCCGCCAGGCCGAGGCCCTGCAGGAAACCCGTCGCAACGCCGGCTGGGGTGCCTGGTGGGAGGCCCGCAAGTCTGTCAGCAACAGACGCAAGGTACTGTTCAGCGTCACGCGGCAGTGGCGCAAGAAGCGCCTGTTCACCATGCTGATCGCCTCACGCCATGTCAAAAGCCTCTGGACTCCAACCCTGGCAGAACAGATTGAGGGCCGCTTCCTGTGTCAGTACCTGTGCGGCCAGATAAACGCGAAGAAGCTGCAGGCAAGGGCGCTCAATGGCTATACCTTCACTGCGGCGCAGCTGAAGCAGTTCGGCGATGCCATCAGGCAGATCAAGCAGGAGGCAGGGCCGCGGGCCCTGGAGAGCACCCTGGCCATACTGCAGGACATCAGCCGCTTCCGTCGCCATCTCAAGTATTACCGGCTGGCACACCGTGCGTTCAACCGTCTGCAGATTCTGCGCAGCGAAGAAGAGCTGAAGCTGTCCCGCGAGGCCAACTCCCTGTATGCGCTGCTGACTCCCAGCGAACAGCAGGACGATGCAGACCGCATCGTGCATCACGCCATCATCAAGGCCGACGTGCGCGGCTCCACGACGGTGACGGAAGAACTGCAGGCCAAGACGCTGAATCCGGCCTCATACTTCAGCCTGCGCTTCTTCAGTCCGATCAACACGTTGCTGCCCATTTACGGCGCCAGCAAAGTGTTCATCGAAGGAGACGCCGTCATTCTGAGCCTGCTCGAACACGAAAAGAGCCCGCAGCAGTGGTTCGCAGTTGCAAGAGCCTGCGGCCTGGCCAGAGCCATGCTCAATGTCGTGCATGCCAACAATCTGTACTCGGAACAGATGGGCCTGCCCAAGCTGGAACTGGGCATCGGGCTTTGCTATGCCCCGACGGCGCCGCTTTATCTCTATGACGACGAGAAACCCATCATGATCTCGGGCGCCATCGGCAAGGCCGACCGCCTGTCTTCCTGCACCTGGAAACTGCGGCGCATCATTCAGCC
>CAYWMC010000139.1:0-6720 GCA_964459345.1 uncultured Klebsiella sp.
GTGTGCCCGGGGGCAGCAGTGGCAATGGGACGACGTGCGCTTTGCCGTATTGTGGCCCCCCGCAGGCCAGCATGCGGCCGGCAATGACAGCTCCTGCGTGTTGCGAGTGGAGGCGGGCGGCCGTGTCATGCTGCTGACGGGGGACATCGAGGCAGCGGCAGAGTCAGCCCTGCGCCGCGCCGAGGGAGCAGATCTGCGCAGTGACTGGTTGCTGGCGCCACATCACGGCAGTCAGACCTCATCGACGGCAGGCTTTCTCGAGGCGGTGGCGCCGGACGGGGTGATTTATTCTGCCGGCTACCGCAGCCAGTTCCGCCATCCGGCTGCCGCTGTCGCCGCGCGTTACCATGCCCGGGGCATTGCCGCGTGGAATACTGCCATGCGTGGCGCACTCCAACTGTGTCTTGGCAGGGCTGATGCCTGTTCCGACACGCCGCAGAGCTGGCGCGACGTGCGGCGCCGCTGGTGGCAGCCGCAGGATTCCGAGGCGTCCCGGCAACTGCACGGCGAGCTGCCGGCAGCGCTGCAGCCCCCGTGATTCATGGTCTTGCGGGCATTGCACGCCGCGCTCACGGGGTCTTGGACGAGTATGGTAGAGTACGCGCCATCACGCCCGGAGGTTCCCAGTGGTAGAAATTGTCAAAGCCGGCGGCTGGTTGATGCTGCCGATAATTCTGTGTTCGATTGTTGCCATTGCCATCGTCATCGAGCGCTTCTGGACACTCAGCGCCGCCCGCATCGCACCGCGTTACACGCTCGGTCAGGTCTGGACCTGGATCAAGAACAACGAGCTCGACAGTGCCCACCTGCGGGAGCTGCGCCTGGCCTCGCCACTGGGGCAGATACTGGCCGCCGGGCTGGTGAATTCCAAATACGGGAAGGCCGCCATGACGGTGAGCATCGAACAGGCAGCCAGTCAGGTGATTCACGACCTGGAGCGCTATCTGAGCACCCTCGGCACCATTGCGGCCATCACGCCGCTGCTGGGCCTGCTGGGCACGGTGATCGGCATGATTGATGTGTTCACGCAGATCATGGTGCAGGGCACTGGCAATGCCAACGCGCTGGCGGGCGGGATATCCCAGGCCCTGATCACCACAGCCGCCGGGTTGTCCGTGGCCATTCCCACATTCATGTTCCACCGCATGTTCATGCGTCGGGTCGACACCCTCGTCATGAATCTGGAGCAGGAGTCCATCAAGCTGGTGGACGCCCTGCACAGCGACCGCCGTGTGGACATCAAAGAGATTGGCAATCAGTGAAATTTCAGCGGCGCATCCAGGAAGAACTGTCGATCAATCTGACGCCGCTGATTGATGTCGTGTTCCTTCTGCTGATCTTCTTCATGGTATCCACCACGTTTACCAGGGAGACCCGCCTGGCGGTGAATCTGCCCGAGGCCGATGGCGAGCCGGTCCAGGATGCCGAACAGGTCATCGAAATTTCCGTCAGTCAGAACGGCGGCTATGCCATTGATGGCCGGCCTCTGGTCAATGCCGAACTGAGCACGCTTATGCAGGGGCTCGAGGAAGTGTCGCGTGGCGACCGCACCGCGTCCCTGATTCTGATCGCCGATGCGGAGGCGACGCACCAGTCGGTCGTCACGGCGATGGATGCGATAGGGCAGTCCGGCTTCAGCCGGCTGAGCATCGCGACACGCAAGCCCAACGAAGAGAACTGATCCCGACACATGAGTCATCACGAACCAGAGACGTCGACGCAAGGCTGGCAGATCTACAAGCGACTGCTGGCCTATGTCAAACCGCATCGTGGCATCTTTGCCATCAGTGTCGTCGGCTACATCATTTTTTCGATCACCGGCGTTGCCACCGCGGAGTGGCTGGGCTGGACCGTCGATCAGGTGACCGCCCAGAATCCGGATGCGCGCATTCTCAGCCCGATAATCTGTGTCGCCATTGTGCTGGTGCGCGGCATCGGCGGATTCATGGGTGGGTATTCGCTGGAATACATTTCCAACAGCATCATTCACAAACTGCGCTGCGAGATCATGGAGCGGCTGCTGGTCTTGCCGATGCGCTACTACGACAACAGCACGGCCGGACGTCTGGTTTCCAAGGTGACCTATGACGTCCAGCAGATCAGTGGTGCGGCGACCAATGCCGTGACAGTGATCTTCCGGGAAGGCTTGACAGTGGTGGGCCTGCTGATTTCCCTGTTCTGGAGCAACTGGCGCCTCAGTCTGGTGTTTCTGCTGGTGGCCCCCTGTGTTGCGATCGTCGTGGGGCTGGCCTCCAGCCGCTTCCGCAAATACAGCCGGCAGATGCAGAACTCGATGGGCGACGTTACCCAGATCACCAATGAATCCATCAAGGGTCAGAAGGTGGTGCGCAGTTTCAATGGCAAAGGATTCGTATTGGAACGCTTCGAACGTGCCAGCGAGCGCAATCGTCGTCAGAACATGAAGATGGTGGGCACGCAGTCCATCGCCATTCCCGTGATTCAGTTGCTGGTCAGTATCGCGATGGCTGTGCTGATCTGGTTCGCCATGTCTCCGGCCTATTTTGCCGATGCTACTGCAGGGGATTTCGTGGCGTTTCTGACCGTCGCTGGCCTGCTGGCCAAACCGATCCGTCAGCTCTCCCAGGTGAACTCCGTGGTGCAGCGCGGCATCTCGGCCGCAGACAGCATCTTCTCGCTGCTGGATGAATCCGGCGAGAAGGATACCGGCAGCCATACCGTTGCCCGCGTTCGTGGTGACGTCGAATTTGCCGACGTCAGTTTCCAGTACAAGGACAAGTGCGACGAGCCCGTGCTGGCCAATGTCTCGCTGCGTGTTCAGCCAGGGCAGAGCGTGGCGCTGGTTGGCAAGTCCGGCAGTGGCAAGACAACGCTGGTGAGTCTGCTGCCGCGCTTCTATGACGTGGAGTCCGGCAGCATTCTGATCGACGGCGTGCCGGCCCGGGACTACACGCTGGAAAACCTGCGGCAGCAGATCGCGGTGGTCAGTCAGGATGTGGTGCTGTTCGAGGGCACCATTGCCGAGAACATCGCCTATGGCAATGATGGCAGCATCACCGACGAACAGATCGTCGAAGTGGCCCGCAGCGCCCATGCCATGGAGTTCATCGAAAAACTGGAAAACGGCATTCACTCCATCGTGGGCGATTCCGGTCTGATGCTCTCCGGCGGGCAGCGGCAGCGGGTGGCGATTGCCCGTGCCTTCCTGAAGAACGCCCCGATTCTGGTGCTGGACGAAGCCACATCGGCGCTGGATTCCGAGTCGGAACAGCATATCCAGCAGGCGCTGAGCACGCTGATGAAAGGGCGCACCACCTTTGTGATCGCGCACCGCCTGTCCACCATCGAGAATGCCGATGTCATCGTAGTGATGGACAAGGGCCGGATCGTTGAAACCGGTACACATCAGGAATTGATAGCCCGCAACGGACAGTACGCGGCATTGCACAGAATCCAGTTCTCCGACCTCACCGCAGGCGAGTGATGAGCCTCCTTGATGCGTGGTATGACAAGTCGCAGCGCACGCGCCTCTGGCTGTGGCCGCTGTGGCCCGTGTCGCGCCTGTATGCGTGGCTGGCTCGCCGGCGCCGCGCACGACTGGAGCGCCTCAGAGGCAGTGCTGCCGGGCTGCCGCCCATCATCGTGATCGGCAACATCGCTCTCGGTGGCACGGGCAAGACTCCACTGATCATTGCCATGGCGAGGTTGCTGCTGGCACAGGGGCTGCGCCCTGGCATCGTGAGCCGTGGCTACGGCGGCAATGCCGAACCGACTACGGTCACAGCGCAGTCGCGACCAGAGGATGTGGGTGATGAAGCCGTATTGATTCATCGACAGACGGGCTGCCCGGTGCGTGTAGATGCGCAACGCCTGCGGGCGGTAGAAGCGCTGTGTGCCCAGAGCCCCTGTGACGTGATTCTGAGTGACGACGGCCTGCAGCATTACGCGCTGCCCCGTGCGCTGGAGATCGTGGTGATCGATGGCGAACGCCTTCTGGGGAACGGGCATTGCCTGCCGGCAGGGCCACTGCGCGAACCGCCATCCCGACTTCAGGAAGTGGACTGGCTGGTCTTCAATGGTGGTACAACAGCAGGGCAGGAAACAGTGGCCCGGCAGGGGCTGCTGCAGGCTGAGCATCCGGCGCGGACACGCATGACACTCGAGCCCGCCTGCTGGGTGAATGTCGCGACGGGTGAACGCGTCGGGCTGGCAGCACTGCCGCTGGGCGAGACGGGTGTGTTGCACGCCCTGGCAGGAATCGGCAATCCGCAGCGCTTTTTTGACACGGTGCGCGCTCTGGGTTTTGCGCCGCTGTGCCACCCCTTTCCTGATCATTATCGTTTTGCAGAACAAGACCTGCAGTTTGCCGCGGCGCACACCCTGGTGATGACCAGCAAGGATGCCGTGAAATGCGAAACCTTTGCCGGCTCCCATTGCTGGTACCTGGAAGTTGAAGCCCGGCTGGCGCCCACGTTCACGAAGCCACTGCTGACTGCCTTGCGCGCTCTGCTGGACGCGCGTGATGTACACCCCTGAATTGAATGAGGAGTTCATATGGATCAGAAATTGCTCGCCATACTCGCGTGTCCCCTGTGCAAAGGGCCGCTCAAATTTGACAGAGCCGCGGCCGAGCTGCTGTGCTACGGCGATGCGCTCGCCTTCCCCGTGCGTGACGGCATTCCCGTGATGCTGGAGACCGAAGCCCGGCATCTGAGCCTGGAGGAGAGGGAGAATCGCTGATGTCGTTCATCGTGGTCATTCCGGCGCGCTTCGCGGCCACCCGACTGCCTGGCAAGCCGCTTCTGGACATTGCCGGCAAACCAATGCTGCAGCATGTCTACGAACGTGCGCTTGGCAGCGCGGCCCGAGCGGTCTATATCGCCACTGACGATGAGCGCATTCGTGACGCAGCGCTGCAGTTCACACAGAACGTCTGCATGACCCGTGACACTCATCAGTCGGGCACGGATCGCATTCAGGAAGTGGCGGCGCAGCTTGGGCTTGCCGAAGATGCCATCATCGTGAACGTGCAGGGCGACGAGCCCCTGATCCCGCCAGCGGCAATCAATCAGGTGGCGCGCAATCTGCAGGACAACCCCGCAGCAGGCATTGCATCGCTTTACGAAGAGATCGATTCCAGCCAGGAATTCCAGAACGCCAATGCCGTGAAGGTAGTGACGGATCTGCAGGGCAATGCCCTGTATTTCAGCCGCTCTCCCATTCCGTGGTGCAACCCCGCCAACCCGGCTCCGCAGGTGTATGGCAAGCGCCACATCGGCATCTATGCCTATCGCGTTGCCACGTTGAATCGCTATGTCACGTGGCCCCAGGTGCCGCTGGAGATTGCCGAACGTCTGGAACAGCTGCGTGCCATGAGTCATGGTGTTCGCATTCACATGGACAAGGCCGCGGAAAAAATTCCGGCTGGCGTGGATACCCAGGACGATCTTGATGCGGTGCGCGCGTTTCTGCGTGGGAAGAGCCTGTGAGGATGCCGGTGGGCAAACCCGTACGAGTACTGTTGGTGTGTCTGGGCAATATCTGTCGCTCGCCCACGGCCCATGCTGTCTTTCTGCAGCGCGTGGCGCAGGCTGGTCTGCTCGCCCAGGTGCAGGTGGATTCCGCAGGCACCGGCGACTACCACATCGGCGCTGCGCCGGACGCCCGGGCAGTGGCCGCCGGGGCCACTCGTGGCTATGACCTGACGCCACTGCGTGCCAGGCAAGTCGTTTCCGGCGATTTCGAGACTTTCGATCTGCTGCTGGCAATGGACGAGAACAATCTGCGCGATCTGCAGCGCCTGTGCCCGCCGGCGCTGCAGCACAAATTGCAGCTCTTCATGGATTTTGCGGGAACAAGAACGCACAACGTTCCAGATCCCTATTATCAGGATGCTGCCGCATTTCAGCATGTGCTGGATCTTGTCGAGACGGCCGCGGATGGCTTGCTGCACCACATTCGTTCCAGACTTTTGAGTTGAGCCATGCAGGAAAACGTCGAACTCCAGGCATTGAACACCTTCGGACTCCCGGCCCGGGCACGCTGGTTCTGCGCCGTGGATTCCCTGCCCGTATTGCAAGGGGCGCTGCAGTTTGCGCGCGAGATGCAATTGCCGGTGTTCGTGCTTGGCGGCGGCAGCAATATTCTGTTGCGAGATGATGTGCCCGGCCTGGTGCTGCACATGCAGATCAAGGGCATCCGCATGCTGACGGAAGAGGGCGGTGTGGTGAGAGTGGAGGCAGCCTGTGGCGAGCTCTGGCACAGTTTCGTGAGCCACTGCCTGGCCCAGGGCTGGCATGGCCTGGAGAATCTGGCCCTGATTCCGGGCAGTGTGGGTGCGGCCCCCATACAGAACATCGGTGCCTACGGAGTGGAGGTGGGCGAGTGCATCGAGTCAGTGACTGTCCTGAACACGGAGTCTGGCGTCATCGAAACGCTCCCGGCCGCCGACTGCGCGTTCGGTTATCGTGACAGTGTCTTCAAACGGCAATACAAGGGCAGCAGAATCATCCTCCGGGTGGTGTTCCTGCTGCAGCGCTCCCCGCTGGTGAACATCCGCTATGCCACGCTGGCGCAGGCACTCGCGGGCACACCTGCACCGCAGCCTGCCGATGTGTTTGCGGCGGTGGTGGGCATACGGCGCAGCAGACTTCCCGACCCGGCCGAGTTGGGCAATGCCGGCAGTTTCTTCAAGAATCCCGTGCTTGGCGTGTCCCAATTCACCAGCCTGCAGCAGCGCTA
>CAYWMC010000140.1:0-6708 GCA_964459345.1 uncultured Klebsiella sp.
CATGTCCTGAAGGCGCGTGACGGCGCCGGCGGCGTCGTTGGTGTGCAGCGTCGAGAACACCAGGTGCCCCGTCAGTGCAGATTCGATCGCAATCTCGGCGGTCTCGTGGTCGCGGATCTCGCCCACCATCAGCACGTCGGGGTCCTGCCGCACGATGGAGCGCAGTCCGGCCGCGAAGCTCAGGCCGATGCTGGCATTGGCCTGAATCTGGGTGATGCCCTCCAGCTGATACTCCACCGGGTCTTCCACGGTGATGATCTTCTGTTTCTCGCTGTTGATCTTCTCCAGCGTGGCATAGAGCGTGGTGGTCTTGCCGCTGCCTGTGGGGCCAGTGATCAGGATCATGCCATGGGGCTGGGTGATCAGGCGCTGATAAGTGCCCAGAATGGCCTCGGGCATGCCCAGCTGCTGCAGGCTCACGGCAGTGTCGCTGCGATCGAGAATACGCAGCACCACCGATTCGCCGTGCACGCCGGGCAGGGTGGAGACGCGCATGTCCAGCTGCTTGCTGCCGATGCGCGAGTCGATGCGGCCATCCTGGGGCAGGCGCTTCTCGCCGATGTCCAGACGTGCCATCAGCTTCAGGCGTGACGCCACCGCAGTGTGAATCTTGATGGGCAGGCGTTCAATGCGGGTCATGATGCCATCGACACGGCAGCGCACGTCGAGGTGTTCCTCGTTGGGCTCGAAGTGGATGTCGCTGGCATTCAGGTCCAGCGCGCGGGCGAACAGGTGGTTCACCAAGCGGATGATGGGAGCCTCGGAGGCCATGTCCTTCAAATCTTCGTCGTCTTCGAACCCGGAGACAAAGATGTCGGCACCCTGATCAATCTGCGGCGACAGTTCGGCGCGCCAGTGCTTCATCAACCGCGACACCTCGTCGCCACGGCCGCGGCGGAAGTGCACGCTGGCGCCCACGATGAAGCGGATGCGCGCGCGCAGTTCGATGGCGGGCAGAGCATTGCATACCAGTTCGCCGGAGGCGTTGTAGTCCTGGGCCGGTGCGATGCCCTCGGGTTCCAGCAACTGGCTGAAGATGGGCAGACTGAGTGGGATGCGGCTCATGGCGTCACCCTGCCGGCCCGGCGCGCGATGCGTCGGTCCTGCTGAAGCCGACCACCGTCAGGGTGCCGGAGTATTGATTGCGGTTGCGACGCACGCTGAAGCTGCTGACGCCCAGCCAGGGTGTGGCGCTTTCCAGCGAACGCACCAGCCGCAGCATGTTTTCCTGGTTGTCGGTGAGCAGGGAAAGCTCCTGCTCCACCAGCAGCCAGCCATCCGTTTCCATGGACTCTGCCAGCTTGGTGGAAGTAATGGAGATGCCGTTCGCACCCGCCAGGTCGCGCACCAGTCGCTGCACGCTGGCGCTGATCAAGGGGATGGAGGTTTCCTGGAACAGCATGGCTTCGAGTGCCGCTTCCCGGGCTTCCACACCTGCACGGCGCTCGGCCCAGTCGGCGGCAGTCTCCTGCAGCCGCTGCTCCCGGGCGATCTCGGTCTGCAGTTGCTCCACGCGGGAAGCGCCCTGTGCATGCCACGCCCGCGCCGCCGGCAGCCCCTGGGTTGCGGCGAAGACGACGCCTACCACGAGGGCCAGGGCGAGGATGTTCTGTTCACGTTTGGTCATTGTTCTCTGCGTTCCTTGTGGGCGTCAGCGCTGGGCTCAGCGCCGGACATCCGGGAAATAGCGCTCCCTGTAGCCATCGAAGTCGACCGTGCTCAGCCGCATCTCGATGTAGTAGCGGTTGTTGCTGGTGGCACGGGCGAAATCGACTCCGGTGAACATGGGGTCCTGCTCCAGTTGCTGCAGCAGACTCTGGGGGTCGGGGCTCTCACCTTCGATCTGCAGCTCGCCTTCCACCAGCTCCAGCGAACTCAGAACATTGGGACTGAGGACGTTCTGCAACTGCAACAGCGTCTGCGCAACGTCCTGTCGGGGAAACTCGTTCAGCACGCCCCAGCGCTGCTCAAAGTCCCGCACCACGGCCTGATTGGCACGGGCATCCGCTGACAGGGTCTGCTGCGCGGCAAGGGAGGACTCCAGGGTGCGGATATGCACGGCCTGCCACAGGAACGGCGACGCCAGCAGCAGCACGGCAGCCGCAGCGGCGACTGCGACCAGCTTCAGTCTGCGCCCTTTCTCGAGTTGGCGGCGGACTGCCTGTGCCCCCGCTGGCAGAAAACAGTAGAACGCGTCCCAGTGTGCCGGGGTACGTTGCTCCACCCAGTCGCTCGCCGCAGCCAGTCTCTGCACCCGCGTTGCGCCAGCCTGCGCGAAGACGCTCGTCTCCTGCCACTGGGCCTGCAGCTCCGGGTCCTGCAGATCGGCGCGCTCCACCTGCAGCCAGGAGCAGAGCACGCCCTTGCGATAGACAAGTTGCGTAATGCTGCTGGCATCCATGTCTTCCACTACCAGTGTGTCCGGCCCGAGCGGGCCATTCAGGGCTGCCAGCGCGCGCGGCAGGACGGCGGCCAGCAGCAAGTCCTGGGCCGCGAAGGCGTCGAAGAGCGCATTCAAGGACCCTTCGTCTGTCCACAGGGCAATGTCCTGATACTCGGGGTCGCGGGCGGCAGCATTGATGGCAAGCGCCAGCGTGCCCTCGTAACTCGGCAGCAGAATGGGGGCCTGCAGCTGCAGTGCTGAATGCAGATTCTCCCGGGCTACCCCGGGCATGGTCACGGCAGTGGCAATGAAGTGGGAAGAGGGCAGCAGCAACAGCACTGCGCGCGGTTCAGTGCCTGGCGCCAGAAGCTCTCTTGCCGTGGCAGCAAGACTGGCGACCACGGAGCCCTCGGCGCCAGGCTGCAGACTGCGCCAGGCGCCGTTGCTCAGATCGTACAAACGCTCATCGTGCACCATCAACACACAGTTCACCTGCTTGAGCAGATGCGCACGCGCGCCGGCCTGGGCCCAGGTCTTGAGATTGGCGGGCAGCTTCTCGTAGAGACGTTGCCGCCAATGTTCAGCGCGTGAAGACATGGACATCATGGTGCAGTGGAAAATTCCCGTGTTGGTAAGTGTGAAACGTCCTTAGGACTCCAGATCTGTCGAAATAGTTTTAACGCGCGGGTAAAGACTCAGGCGGGGCTCTTTGGCGCTGGAGGTACTTCGCGTGATTCCGCGAGACAGACGCGGTTGCGACCACCCTGTTTGGCCCGGTACAAGGCCTTGTCGGCGCGCTCGAATGCCGATTCGGGCATGTCATTGCGTCCGAACTCTGCGATGCCGAAGGACATGGTGATCTGCACCTGCTTTTCCTTGAAGTGGAAAGGACACTTCTCGATCTTCTGGCGCACGTTGTTCATGAGCTTCTCGGCGTCATCGAGTGTGATGTTGTTCAGCAGCACCACGAATTCCTCGCCGCCATAGCGCGCGACGAAATCGGTCTGACGCACGCGGGCACTGATTTCCTTGGCCAGAATCCGCAGCACCTTGTCGCCTGCCAGATGGCCGTAGTTGTCGTTGATGTGCTTGAAGTGGTCGACATCCGCGACCACCAGACACAGTCCGGTGCCGCCGCCCTGGTCCACGGCATCACGCCAGACATCGACTTCCTGGCGCACGCGACGGTCATAGGCGGCGCGATTTGGCAATTCCGTCAGCGCATCGCGGCTGGCAAGCTGCTCCTGCTGCGCCAGATGCAGACGCAACTCCCTGGATTCTGCTTCCATGGCCAGCAGTCGCTCTTCCAGCTGCCGGGAATGCTCTGACGACTGATCCTGCTGGCGACGCTTCATTTCCTTGAACTGGTCCATCGACGACAGGATGGTGCTCAGTTGCCCCTGCACGGCCGTTTTCAGTTCACCAATGTTCTCGGCGACCTGCACGGATTCCGCGATGCCGCTGATCTGGGTGCGCACGGCAGCATCCAGCGCCTTCTCGGATTCCCGTGCCACGCCTTCCTGCTCGCGGGAGAACTGCACGTATTCCTGTACCTGCCCGAGGCTGGCATTGAGCTCGTTCAGGAAGCGCTGAAACTCGGAACGTTCCTGCTCCAGAGTGGTCGTGATCACAGTGGCGATGTCTTCGAGAACCGCCACGAACTCGTACCAGTTGAGGCCTCTTGCGACACGACTGCGAATGCGCGACGCCAGTCCCACGGATTGCTCGGAAATGTAGATGTTTTCGAGAATGCGCAGAATCAACGGTTCAGCGTGATTGGCGATGACTGAAAACGCGGGCTCGGGTTCGTGCTGCGGCCCGCCGGTCTGGTCGTCAGACTGCACATCCGCGGCAGGCGGTTCGTCGGCGACGCTGGATGTCTGTTCTTCTTGTGCAAGGCTTTCAGGCTGGGCCTGTTCTTCCAGCGCCGGTATTTCCTGCAGCTCGATCTGCTCGGGAGCCAGCGCAGCATCCAGTGCATCGTCGTGCTCCGATACGTCCGACACGTCCGGGGCGGACTTGGGTCGGCCAGGCTCGGACGGCATGGAGGCGGAGACGATGATATGCGGTTTGCTGGCTGACGAATGCGCCGCCGCTGCGGCAGGTGCACCAGGGCTTTCTGGCGCGCGGGCAGCTGGCGCAGCGCTGGGCGACACAGGCATCGGGGCTTGGGCAGGTGCTGCAGCAGTCGGTGCCGCTGGAGCGGAAGCAGGGGAGTCGGGCGCAGATGGCGCGGGCTCGGGTTTGTCAGTGCCGGAAGAACCGGAGAACAAGCGGCTCCAGAAGCCTGCAGTGGGTTGCGTCGCTTCTGTTTCCGGCTGATGTGTGAGCTCCCTGACCACCATGCGCAGCAATTCGAGCAGGTCGATGATCAGCTCTGCATGGCTTTGCGAGTCCTTGAGCTTGCCGGGGAGAGTCTTCGCGTACTGCTTGATGGCGCGCTTGAGCTCGCGCGAGACATCCAGTTCCTGCAGTTGCGCCGCGCTGAGAGTCAGCGCGTTCTGGATGCCCCGAGTGCTCTGTTCCTTGCGCGTGTCGAGCCGCAGTACGGACTTCTCGATGCGCTCCAGCAGCACTTCGAGACCGGATTCGCTGTCCTCGGTTCGCAGCGCAGTACGCAGGGCATTGAGTTCACGATCGAGAGTAGTGTCGAGGCCATCGCCGGCAAGGCTCACGCCCACAAGACCGCGGCGCAGCAGGCGGATTCGGTTGATCAGGGATTTTTCGCGGCTGTCATGTACTTCGAGGGCGTCGAGAAACTTCTTCTTCCAGCGAGTGGCCTCAATGTTGTCAGTGTCCCTTTGGCTCATTTATGCGACTCGTGTGCAGGATACTTTCAGATTCTGACGGCCCTGTCAGCCCATGAGGGGACATGGTTCCCCGACATGGGCATTGACGAAAGTCTGCGGTGCGGCGGCGCAAATCAGCTGGAACTTCTTTCCTTGTTCACCAGGAAATTCACCACTTCGAGCATTTCCTGCTGAGTCGGCACAGCTTCGCCTGTAGAGATCAGGTACTTGCCGTTCACGATCATGTTCGGCGTGCTGCGCACCTGATACTCACGCATTTTCGCTTCGGCCTGATTGACCTTGGTGCGTACTGCGAAGGAGTTGAACGCGGTGCTGAACTCTTCTGCCGTCACGCCATGCTGGGTGAACAATGCAGACAACTGCTGCTCGTTCTGCAGGCGATTACCCTGCACGTTGATGGCTTCGAACATGGGGCTGTGCAGTTCTTCCAGCTTGCCGAGTGCTTCTGCTGCGAAGAATGCCTGAGCATGAATCTTCATCAGATCATTCCACATGCCCGGGAAGCGAACGAAGTTCACATCCGCAGGAATGCTGGCTTCCCAGTTCTCGATCAGCGGCTCGAAGCGGAAGCAGTGGCTGCAGCCGTACCAGAACACTTCGACCACTTCGATCTTGGCCGGGTCAGCGGTGCGCACCGCCGTTGGCAGCACAATGTAATGTGTGCCTTCAACGTAACGCTCCGGCTGGGCCAGCGCTGTGAACGCCATGGGCGCCAGAACCAGTACTGCGAGTAACTGCTTGATGAGTTTGTGCATAGCGTGTGCTCCCTCTACAGAAGTAGGTTCAATTCAGTTCAACAGCTTTCCAGAGACCGTGATCTACCGGAACTCAGTTCAGACCGGACAAGTAGCTGGCAATAGCATCAATCTCGCGATCTGTCAGACGCTCGGAAACGATACGCATCGGCATGGAGTTGCCGTCGTTGGCGCGTGTGCCTGAGCGGAACGCTTTCAGCTGATTGGCTGTATAGGTTGCGTGTTGCCCGCCAAGTGCCGGGAAGCCCGCCTGATCATTGCCCTGACCGGTAGGAGAGTGGCAGGCAGAGCAGGCAGCAACGTTCAGGCTTTCGATGCCGGAACGGTAGATGCTCTCGCCAAGCTCGACCAGCTCGGGGTCTGCGCCTTCGAGGGTCTTTTCCTGAGCGGCATAGAAGGCTGCGATGTCCTGCAAGTCCTGGTCACTGGAGTTGTTGAGCAATCCGGTCATGAGGGCGACATTGCGGGCGCCGCTCTTGATGTCGTGAAGCTGTTTCAGCAGGTATCTGGCGTTCTGACCGGCCAGTTTCGGATTCTCGGCAACCGTGCTGTTGCCTGTGGCGCCGTGGCAGGCACCACAAACAGCTACTTTGCTTTCGCCTGCGGCCGCATTGCCTTGCGCGTGGCCCATGCTCGCTGATGCGGCAAGGATCAGGGTGGATGCGAGAATCACTACATTCTTGGTGAATAGATTTTTCATGAATAGTCCAAATTCCCAGTGTTTTCAGAGTGCTTTAAATTCGATCCGTCGGCTGTTGCC
>CAYWMC010000141.1:0-6660 GCA_964459345.1 uncultured Klebsiella sp.
GAGCCAAGTCGCGTTTCATTCTCGGGCAGATTGACCACGGAGGGCAGCGAGCTCAGCAGGTCCACCGGCAGCAGCGCGGAACGCACCTCCATGGCCTCTTCGCCGATGACCGATACGGGCACTACGCCATCGTTGATCATGCGGCGGATGTTGGAACCGGTCACCAGCACTTCCTCGATCTGCGGCGCGTCGTCGGCCGCAGCGCCAGTGGCGGGAGTCTGCGCGATTGCGCCGGCAGCGGCGCCCATCAGGAGACTGGAAAGCGCCAGCTGCACCATGACACACAATGGCTTTCTGCGCAGGTTTGGCAGGGGTGTCACAGTCAGCGAGGTGGCGCAGGACAAGGGGGATGGACGGACATTCATGGGGTGGACTCCTCTGGCGCTCCGCAGACACACGGAGACGGCGATGTAAATGCCGCGAAGTATTCTTCGGGGCACGGTTCGGAGCTCAGGATAGAGAGAACGTGCGACAGGGGGATGGCAGAAAGACGGCAGTTGCGTGACAGGGGAGTGACAGTCGGTACGCAGAAGTCAGATCAGCTCAATCCGTAACTGCTTGCCCAGTACGCGGGCGGCTTTGATCATGGTGTCCAGCTGGATGCGCTCATTCTCAGGATCCAGAATTCTGTCGAGCTGACTTCTGCTGGTGTGCATGGCCTTTGCCATCTGATTCTTGCTCAGCTTTTCATGCTTCATGGCTTCCTCGAGCTGCCATGCGAGCACGCGCTTTATAGCCAGCGATCGGGTCTCTGTCTCCACGCCTTCGCCGATCAGATAATCTTCAAATGACGAGCCTATTCGACCTTTCTCACTCTTGCTCATGGGAGAATTTCCTTCAGTCTTCGTCGCGCCAACGCCAAGTCAGCCTCTGGAAGTTTTTGTGTCTTTTTGACAAGGGCATGCAGCAACACCATTCGATTCTGGACGATCGCAAGAAGAATTCTGGCGGTCCGTCCATCCGCTATGTCGCTGCGAATTTCGAACAGCCCTGCTCCCAGCGCTTTGCTCAGTGGCATGCCGACTGGCCAGCCATACTCTAAGGTGGCGATATCCCGACCAACAATGCGGCGGTCCACTTCCGAAAGGGCCTTCAACCATTCCCGGACAGGTTCCCGACCTTGGGCCGTCGCGTAAAACGCGGCCGGCAATCTCTTCAGTGCCTCCATGGCCCCATGCCCAACCGTACTTTTTGTGGTACAGCCCTGTCAACGCATTTGTAGAATCTCTCCTTCTCCAGTTAAGGACAGATTCTGCAAATTTTCAGCCCAGGGTATTCAATCCAGCAGCGCCTCCAGCGCCTGCGGGAAACACGGCCGCCCCTGCGCGTTCACTGCCGCCACCACGAACCGGGCATTCAAGATAGGCGTCCCGTCATTCACCAGCGTGATGTGCTGCGTGAAGGCCATGCGCAGACGCGAGACGCGCTCGGTCTGTACCGTCACACGGAACACATCGCCACTGCGCAGTGAGCGCAGATAATCCAGTTCAGCGCGGATCACCACGACGTGCACGCCGGTGGCTGTCAGCGCGGCAAAGTCCACGCCGCGCGTTTTCAGATACTCGTGGCGCGCATGTTCGGTGTAATTCTGATAGACGGCGTTGTTCACTACGCCCTGCAGATCGCATTCGTAGTCCCGCACCGCCATGTCCAGAGAAAAAGGCTGCATTGTTCACTCCCGGGGTCGCTGGCCTGTCATTCTGCGCAGGATCATACCACCGCCCCGGATTGAGTCGGTTCCCGAATTTGCATAGACTCCGGACAGCTTTCCTTTCCGCAGACAAGGATCTTCATGCCAGCACTGACAGTACGCCCGCGCGCCCTTCCCGCCCTGTTGTTTATCACCCTGCTGGGCGCCTGCCAGAGCGCCGGCCCCCAGGCCGCGCAGGGCGTCATCCCGCCGGATGCCGATGTGACCACTCTGCAGGCTGCCATGACCGCCGGGTCTCTGAGCGCGGTGGCGATCACAGAGCATTATCTGGCCCGCATCGCCCTGCTGGACCCTGCTCTGCGCTCGGTGCTGGAAGTGAACCCGGATGCCCTCGCCATTGCCGCAGCGCTGGATGCCGAACGGCAGGCCGGCCAGGTGCGCTCGCCCCTGCATGGCATCCCGGTGCTGCTCAAGGACAATATCGACACCGCCGACCGCCTGCACACCACGGCTGGGAGTCTGGCACTGCTGGATGCGCCGGTGCCCGCCAGCGATGCGTTTCTGGTCAGCCGTCTGCGCGAGGCTGGAGCAGTGATCCTGGGCAAGACCAACATGAGCGAATGGGCCAACTTCCGCTCCACCAATGCCTCCAGCGGCTGGTCCAGTCGCGGCGGACAGACGCTGAACCCCTACGACCTGACGCGCACGCCCTGCGGCTCCAGCTCTGGCTCGGCCGTGGCCGTGGCCGCCGACTTCGCGGTGCTGGCCGTGGGCACGGAAACCGACGGCTCCATCATCTGCCCCGCGTCCCACAACAGCATCGTCGGCATCAAGCCGTCGCTGGGACTGATCTCCCGCGTGGGCATCATCCCCATCGCCCACAGTCAGGACACCGCCGGCCCGATGGCCCGTTCGGTGCGCGATGCGGTGCTGCTGCTCAATGCGCTGGTGGCGGAAGACATACAGGACGAGATCACCACCAATCAACAGACGCGCGCGCCGCTGGACTACACCAGCTTCCTGCAGGCCGACGGCCTGAATGGCAAGCGCATCGGCGTGATGCGCCAGACCTTCGGCCGCAATGCCGCGCTGGATGCGCTGATGGAGACACAGCTGCAGGTGCTGCGCGACGCGGGCGCCGACGTGTTCGACATCGCCATCAACCCCGCCGCCAGTTTCGGCGCCGCCGAGACCCGCGTGTTGCTGTTCGAATTCAAGAATGATCTGGAGAATTATCTGTACGAGCGCGGCACGCCGCTGCAGAGTCTGGCGGACCTGATTGCCTGGAACGAGGCCAATGCCGCCACGGTGATGCCGCACTTCGGACAGGAACTGTTCCTGCAGGCGCAGGAGACAACAGGCCTGGGAGACGGCGACTATTTGAGTGCGCTGGGCTACAGCAAGGCCTTCAGCCAGAGCAGCCTCAACGCGGTGATGCAGGACCTGGAGCTGGATGCCCTGGTGGCCCCCAGCAACAGCATCGGCTGGCCGGTGGACCCCACGGGGGACAAGACGCAGGGCTATATATCGAGTGCCAGCCTGGCGGCCGTGTCGGGCTACCCCAATATCACGGTGCCGGCAGGCTATCTGCAGGGCTTTCCCATCGGGCTGTCGTTCATGGGCCGGCAGTTTGACGAGCCGGCTCTGATCGCCATCGCCTATGCCTATGAACAGGAAACACTGGCCCGCCAGGCGCCGACACTGCCGACGCCCTGAGCGGGCGGAACCTCAGTTGTACACCACGTCGCGCACGATGGCGCGCATGTCGCTGACGCCCTGACGGAACGCGTCAACGCGGATGCGCTCGTCATTGCCATGCACGCCGGTGGCTTCGCCCACTTCGGTGATGATCGGGTCGAAGCCGTAACTGACGATGCCCTGATCCCGCGTGAAATGGCTGTCGGTGAAGCCTGTGCTGACCGAAGGCAGCACGCGGGAGCCGGGGTGCAGCTCGCGGGTGACGCGCTCGATGGCGCTGAACAGCCGCGATGTCGTCTCGGAGATCGCCGGCGTGAAGGCCATGATCACTTCCACTTCCACGCCGGTGTCGGCAATCAGCTCGCTCAACTCGGCCACGAAGACTTCGGAAGGACGGTCCGGCAGGATACGGCAGTCCAGTTCGGCCCAGGCTTCGGGCGGCACCACGTTGATCTTGGACGAACCGCTGAGCCGGGTCATGGAGCAGGTGTCGCGAATCAGCGCGTGGCGCCCCGGATTGTCTTCCTGCAGTCGCGCGAGGAAATCGGGGTCCTGCACGGCCAGTGGCATATTGCTGAAGGCGACGCCCCAGTCATCGGTGCGACCTTCGGCCAGGCCTTTGAAATAAGTGTCCACGGGACCGACGACGCGGGGCGGGAACGGGTTCTCCCGCAGTATGGCCAGCGCGTCGACGATGCGTGTCACCGAACTGGTGGTGCGCGGCGAGGAGCCATGCCCTGGCACATCCACTGCGGTCAGGCGCAGCCATACCGGCACCTTCTGCGTCACTTCCACCCCGAACACGATGTCATCTCCGGAACGGCTGCCGCTGCCGCCCTCGTTGAGCAGCAGGCCGGCTCCTTCGAAGATCTCAGGGCGGTTCTCGATCAGCCAGCCCACGCCGAACTCGCCACCGGCCTCCTCATCGGCACTGGCCACGAACACGACGTCGCGGTTCAGTGGCAAGCCGGCACGGTGCAGGCTCAGGAACGCGGCCAGGTGCGAGATGCCCGTGCCCTTCATGTCGCGGGCGCCACGGCCCAGGATATAGCCGTCACGGATCTCGCCGGACAGAGGCTCTATGGTCCAGTACTCCATTTCGGCCGGCACCACGTCGGTATGCTGCAGCAGGATCAGTGCAGGCTCGTCGCCCCCCTCCAGGCGCGCCCAGATATTGCCCCGTCCTGGTGCACTTTCTGCCGTCTCAAAAGGAATGCCTTCCGCTTCGAAGATGCGGGAATAGAACTCCACGGCGCGGTACTCGTTGCCGGGCGGGTTGATGGTGTCCACCTTGATGAACTCCTGAAGCCACGCAACGGCCTCATCTTCAATGGTCTGCGCCTGCAACGAGGCAGGCAGCAGGCTCAACAACACCAGCAGGACACAAGGACGCATGAAGGCAGATCTCCCAGAGAGCAAGCGTGAAAAGACAGGGTTCGGGTTCCAGAGAATTGAAGCAGCAAGAGCTGTGCCGAGAATTTCCCAACGGCGGCGCGAAGTCAATCGTGGCTCATGGAAAGGCCGTCTCCCGACCCTTCTGCACGCGCGCCTCGCCCCAGCCGGAACTGCACGGCCAGATTGTTGCGGGAGTCCGCGTTGGCGAGTGCCTGCTCCTCGCTGATCCTGCCGCTGATGCACAGGTCGTAAAGGGACTGGTCGAAGGTCTGCATGCCGCTGTCGCGACTCTTCTCGATGGTCTCCTTCAACATGTCGATCTGGCGCTTCTCGATCAGGTCAGCGATGTAGGACGACTTCAGCATGATCTCCACGGCGGGCACCCGGCGGCCGTCGACCGAGGGAATCAGGCGTTGCGAGATCACGGCGCGCAGGTTCTGTGCAAGGTCGATCAGCAGCTGGTGATGGGCACTGTCAGGGAAGAAATTGATGATGCGGTCAATGGTCTGGTTGGCATTGTTGGCGTGCAGGGTTGCCAGGCAAAGGTGCCCGGTTTCGGCATAGGCAATGGCATGCTGCATGGTGTCGCGGTCACGGATCTCGCCGATCAGGATGACATCGGGCGCCTCGCGCATCGCGTTCTTCAGGGCATTTGCATAGCTGTGGGTGTCCAGCCCGATCTCGCGCTGATCGACGATGGACTTCTTGTGCTGGTGCAGAAATTCGATGGGTTCCTCAATGGTAAGGATGTGGCCGTCCCGGTGCGTATTGCGATGATCGATCATCGAAGCCAGGGTGGTGGATTTGCCAGAGCCCGTGGCGCCAACCACCAGGATCAGCCCGCGCGGCTCCATCACCAGGGTGGCCAGCAGGGCCGGCAGCTGCAATTCCTCAAGGCTGGGAATGCGGGACTTGATATAGCGGATGACCAGGGCGATGTCACCGCGCTGCCGGTAGGCATTCACGCGGAATCGGCCAACGCCTTCCACGGACATCGCCAGATTGAGCTCCAGCTCCCGCTCGAACTCCGCCTTCTGCGCTTCATCCGTCACGGCATCCAGCAGGGTGCGGACATCAGTGGCCAGCAGTGGTGCCCTGCCTACCGGCAGCGCATGGCCCTGCACCTTGATGGTCGGCGGCGCTCCCACACTGAAGAACAGATCGGACGCCTCCTTCTCGGCCATGAGCTTCAGGTACGGCCGTATATCCATGGAATCTCCAGCGTGCGGGACACGACTACTCGGCCGCGGGTTTGCGGAACTGCCCGTAGAGTAGCTCTTCCACATACTCCACGCACTTGAACTCGATCAGCTGCATGCCCGGGTCGAGCCGGCGGTACAGCGGCATGCTGATGGTCCAGGGCTCGGTGAACACCTGCGGGTCGGTGATCGTGGCGTCGTACTGGATGTGATTGGCGCCCATCAGCGTGTAGCGCTCTTCCACCACCAGTTCCTGGCTGTGCCAGTTGCCAGCGCTGTCGAACCACGAGTCGGGCATCTGGCCGGTCACGGTGATCACCAGTGTGTCGCCTTCCCAGTGCCCGATGTTGTGGCCCATCCAGCTGTCCACCTGCGAGGCATAGTCCGGCTGGTCCATGTAGACCAGGCGGTCTGCACCGGCAAACTCGTAGGTGATGAGCGTGGTGTCGGGGGCCTGGAAGATCTGGAAGGGGTAAGGCAGATACGTCGCGCGTGGCACGCCGGGCAGATAGCATTTCACGATCGGGTCGAGCTGCAGCCAGTTGGCCTGGTTCTCCAGTTTCTTCTGGAGCGCCTCGGGCTTGTAGGGGATGTTGCCGCCCTGCACCACGCCCATGCCGCCAGGGATCGCCGCCAGCGCGCCCATCTCGACGACGGGACCAGGGCGGGACGCGTGGGTCTGCAAGTCCCAGTGCGCCGTGCCCAGCGCCTGCCAGA
>CAYWMC010000142.1:0-6630 GCA_964459345.1 uncultured Klebsiella sp.
AGAAGCCCATCACCATCGCCTGGCACCGCATGAACCACATGCTGGGCTGCTCCGCGCGCTGGGGCCGTTCCGGTGGCGGCATGACGATGGAAGAAGAAGGTCTCTACCACACTCTGCAGGCGCCGGCTCTGGGCCGTCACTACATGATTGGCGACCAGATCAGCTTCCATGGCGCCTGGCAGGAGAGTGCAATTCTGTCTGCCCACTGGGCCCTGGCCGATATGGATCAGCGCGTCCGCAGCGCCGCTTGAGGTCTTTGCACGTGTGACACAGCGCCCGCTCCGGCGGGCAGTTTCTGGAATTTGGAAGGAGTTGAAAGACCATGATGAAGAAAGGTGTGGCTGTATCCGGCCTGGTGCTGGGGACCCTGTTGTCGACGCATGCGCTGGCACAGTCTGAAGGCGCGGAATACTACAACGACCGCTACTGCATGACCTGTCACGGCGCCGATGGCATGGGCAGTGAAGGCATCCGCGGGCCGCGTCTGGCCGGCATGGAGCCGTGGTACATCAAGCGGCAGCTGGAGAATTTCCGTGCCGGTATCCGTGGCACGCATGCAGAGGATGTGCCGGGCACTGAAATGCGCCCGATGGCAGTGCCACTGACCGACGAAAGCATTGCCGACCTGCTGGGATGGATTGGCGAATGGGAGTACAAGCCGGCCGAGATCACCCTGACCAATGGCGACGCCGCCGCCGGACAGCCGCTCTACGGCACCTGTGCCACCTGCCACGGCGCTGACGCAGAAGGTAATGAAGCGATGGGCGCACCGGCCCTGGCTGGCCAGAACGACTGGTACCTCTTCGCGCAGCTGAAGAATTTCAAGGCCGGCTATCGCGGCACCCATGCCAGCGATACCTACGGTGCCCAGATGGTGCCGATGGCCGCAGCGCTGGCCGATGACACCGCCATTCTGAACGTCGTCAGTTACATCAACACACTCGGCCGCTGAGGCCAGGAGACACTTAATGACCATGAATCTGTTGAGCCGTGCCCGTTACCTGCTGTTGCCCGGCGTCATGGCCCTGGCAGGCTGCGGTGCCGAAGATGTCAGCCTTTCCCCGGTGGCCTCGGCGCAGGAGCCTGGCCCCACCATTCAGCGCTTTCAGGAAGGCACCAACTTCAACAATGTGATCGCCATTCCGCCGGGCGCCGAGACGCTCTACCTGAGCGGTGCCGGCGCCGTTCCGAAAGAGGACGGCACCTGGGGCAACATGGAAGAGCAGGCCATCCAGATATTCGAGACCTACAAGACCACACTGGAAGAGATGGGCTGGTCTCTGGAAGACATCGTGCAGGTGCGGGTGTTTGCCCTGGCGAATCCGGATGGCACGCTGGACTTCGAAGGGTTCAACCGTGGCTACCGCCAGTTCTTCGGCTCCGAGATCAATCCGCTGAAGCCTGTGCGCTCCTTCGTGCAGATCGCCGGACTGGTGCGGGAAGGCTGGCTGGTCGAGGTGGAGATCCGCGCCGCGCGCATGCCGCAGTGATTGCCAAGACAGAATTTTGATCCAAGGTTTGACGCTGGTAGTAAAGTGCTTGGGGGAGGAGGGGCCGTGCCTTCCTCCCCGTTTTTTTGCCTGAAAAAAAGGGTGCGCCAGAGCGAAATCCGGGCAAGACCGGATGAAAGCAAAAGAGTGTTCAAATCATTGCCAAAACGTGAAATTTACTTTTTTGCGGCGAAAAAGGTTGGCAATCCCTTCTGAGTTTCCTCTATGATCCGGGCTGGAGATACGTCGCCAATAGTCGCTCCTCACTCGCATATTCAGCTTTGCAATCAACAAGTTGCTCTCGTTTTAAAGGCCCTGCACCGCGCCTTTTCACGACCTTGAGAGGCTGAAATTGCGCGCGGGTGAGCGAGTGAAACACGCGCTCGCTGCCAGCCCGCGGGCACCACTGAATCAAGGGAAACAACCTATGACGACTACGTACGGACAGGCTTTTTTGAAGAATTTTCTGGGGACTTCCCCGGACTGGTACAAACTCACGATTGTCGGCTTTCTGATCCTCAATCCCCTGTTGTTCTTCTTCGTGAACCCCTTCCTTGCCGGCTGGGTGCTGATTGCCGAGTTCATCTTCACTCTGGCCATGGCGCTCAAGTGCTACCCGCTGCAATCAGGCGGACTGCTGGCTTTTGAAGCCATCGTGATCGGCATGGCCTCGCCCGAAACGGTTTACCATGAAGCCGAAGTGAACCTGCCCGTGATTCTGCTGCTGATCTTCATGGTGGCCGGTATCTCCTTCCTGAAGGAAATGCTGCTCTTCGCGTTCACCAAGCTGCTGGTGCGCGTGAAGTCCAAGATATCCCTGTCGCTGTTGTTTGCCTTCCTGGCCGCGTTCCTGTCGGCATTCCTGGATGCATTGACGGTGACCGCCGTCGTGATTGCCGTGGCGTCGGGCTTCTACGGCGTTTATCACAAAGTGGCTTCCGGTCTGAAGACGGATGCTGCCAATCACGACATGGCTGACGACGGCAAGGTGACCGATCACAGCCGCGCCGACCTGGAGCAGTTCCGCTCGTTCCTGCGCAACATCATGATGCATGCGGCCATCGGCACAGCGCTCGGCGGCGTCAGCACCATCGTGGGCGAGCCCCAGAATCTGCTGATCGGCACCATCATGGGCTGGGACTTCGTCGAGTTCTACCTGCGTGTCGCGCCCATCTCCATTCCCGTCCTGATCATCGGCCTGCTGACGACCATCGCGGTTGAGAAATTCAAGATCGCCGGCTACGGCACGCAACTGCCGGATCATGTGCGCAGCATTCTCGAAAAATTTGACGAGGAGCAGACAGCAAAACTGACCAAGAACGACATCATGAAGCTGTGGATGCAGGCTGCCGTGGCAGTATTCCTGGTTCTGTGTCTGGCGCTCCACCTGGCTGAAGTGGGCATCATCGGTCTGGCGGTGATCGTGCTGGCGACATCCTTCAATGGCATCACGGACGAGCACCGCATCGGCCACGCCTTCCAGGAGGCACTGCCCTTTACCGCCCTGCTGGTGGTGTTCTTCGCGGTAGTTGGCGTGATCCACGAGCTGCATCTGTTCACACCGGTGATCAACTTCGTGCTGGCGATGGAAGGCAGTGCGCAGCTGGCGGGCTTCTACATCGCCAACGGCGTGCTCTCGATGGTATCGGACAACGTGTTCGTGGCCACGGTCTACATCACGGAAGTGCAGCAGGCCTTCGAAGCCGGGCGCATCAGCCGGGAACAGTTCGAACTGCTGGCGGTGGCCATCAATACCGGCACCAACATCCCCTCGGTGGCGACACCGAACGGGCAGGCGGCGTTCCTGTTTCTGCTGACCTCCGGCATCGCTCCGCTGATACGCTTGTCCTATGGGCGCATGGTGATTCTGGCCTTGCCTTACACAATCACGCTGTCCATCACCGGATTGCTTGCAACAATGTATTTACTCTGATATTTCTGCCGCCACTGAAAACACGGGGGCCTGCACCTGCTTGAGGTGCAGGCCCCTTTTTGACGTTGGAGCGGAAAAATGACAACAAGCTATGGGCAGGCCTTTTTGAAGAATTTCCTGGGGACTTCCCCAGACTGGTACAAACTTACGATCGTCGGATTCCTCGTTTTAAACCCCCTCCTGTTCTTCTTTGTAGACCCCTTTGTTGCTGGCTGGGCCCTCATCGCAGAATTCATTTTCACGCTGGCAATGGCACTCAAGTGCTACCCGCTGCAACCCGGTGGCCTGCTGGCCTTCGAAGCTGTCATCATCGGCATGGCGTCTCCCGAGACTGTCTATCATGAAGCCGAGACCAACTTCCCGGTCATCCTGCTGCTGATCTTCATGGTGGCGGGTATCTCCTTCATGAAAGAGATGCTGCTGTTCACCTTCACCAAGATTCTGATCCGCGTGCGCTCCAAGCTCGGCATCTCGCTGCTGTTCTGCATGCTTGCAGCCCTGCTGTCGGCATTCCTGGACGCCCTCACGGTGACGGCGGTGGTCATTGCCGTGGCCTCCGGCTTCTACGGCGTTTACCACAAGGTGTCGTCCGGTCTGCAGCACGACCACGAAGGCCACGATGTGGGGGACGATGCTGCCGTGAAGGAGCACAACCGCGCAGATCTGGAGCAGTTCCGTGCGTTCCTGCGCAACATCATGATGCATGCAGCCGTGGGCACCGCCCTGGGCGGTGTCTGCACTATCGTGGGCGAGCCGCAGAACCTGCTGATTGGCCACATCATGGAGTGGGACTTCCCCGAGTTCTTCATCCGTGTGGCCCCGGTGTCCATGCCCGTGCTGTTTGTCGGCCTGCTGACGACCATCCTGGTCGAGAAGTTCAGCATTGCAGGCTACGGCGCGCAGTTGCCCGAGAGCGTGCGTGCCATCCTCGAGAAGTTTGACGATGAACAGACGGCGAAGCTGACCAAGCAGCAGATTCTCAACCTCTGGATTCAGGCAGCCGTTGCCGTGTTCCTGGTGTTGTGCCTGGCCTTCCACGTGGCCGAAGTCGGCATCATCGGCCTGGCCGTGATTGTGCTGACCACTGCCTTCACGGGCATCACTGACGAGCACCGTCTGGGCTACGCCTTCAAGGAGGCACTGCCGTTTACCGCGCTGCTGGTAGTGTTCTTCGCCGTGGTCGCCGTGATTCATGAACTGCACCTGTTCACGCCAATCGTCAATGCCGTGCTGGCAATGGAAGGTTCCGCGCAACTGGCGGGCTTCTATATTGCCAACGGCGTGCTCTCGATGGTGTCCGACAACGTGTTCGTCGCGACGGTCTACATAACGGAAGTGCAGAACGCCTTCCTGGCGGGCACCATCAGCCGTGAGCAGTTCGACCTGCTCGCCGTGGCCATCAACACTGGCACGAACATCCCGTCTGTTGCCACGCCCAACGGCCAGGCAGCGTTCCTGTTCCTGCTGACCTCGGCACTGGCTCCGCTGATCCGCCTGTCCTATGGCCGCATGGTGGTGCTGGCACTGCCCTACACCATCACCATGTCACTGACTGGTTTGCTTGCCACAATCTACCTTCTTTGACATAGGTCGTTGCTGCGTTCCGACATGAAGCCTATTCTCAGGGTGGATTGATCAAAAACGCAGCAACAAACCTACAAGAGGGGACAGAAGGATGAGTGACTACACGCATGTGATGATTGCCATCGACGGTTCCGCAGAGTCCGCCAAAGTGCTTGCCAGAGGCATGGCACTGGCGGCAGGCGGAAGCAAAGTCAGCGTGGTGCAGGTGTTCGATACTCTGGTGGGCAATTATTCCTACGAGTTGAACATGGGGGATTTTGCGCTGGCCCAGCGCGAGTACGAAGAGGCGGTGGCAAAACAGACCCGCGAATTGCTCGCGAAGGAATGTCCTGCCCTGCCGGCCGAAGCCGTGCATTTCCTGCGGGGCAAGCCGGCCTCAGAGATCAAGAGGCTGGCAGAAAGCATGCATGTCGATCTGCTGGTCATCGGCAGTCACGGGCAGGGGGCCATCAAGGCCGCCGTGCTCGGTTCCACAGCCAATGCGGTGCTGCACGGCATCCACTGCGATGTCTACACCGTGCGGGTCTGAGCCATACAGTCCCGCGTCAGGCCGCGCGCGTTCAGAGTTCCTTGATGAGACTGATCGCGCCGCGGATCTGCCCTTCCAGATATCCCGTTGCCATGTCATTCGGATAGCGCTGCTGCAAGGCGCTCATCACGTCGTCACTCACGTCTGTGCCGTGACAGGTCAGGCACATGGCGGCTGCCGGCTGCGCCTGCATGTAGCGGAACTGGCCGGAGACTACTTCGGCGGTATTCAGGCTGGCCCCGGGCTCACCGCCGCGCTGGCGCTGATCAAACAGATTCAGGATCGTGGTTTCCCAGAAGTCGGGCGTGGCGGTGCTGCTGTTGCGGGCCTTCAGGCTGACGCGGGACACGTCCCAGCCAGTCTGCTCACTCAGACGCGCCGCAATGGCAGGGGCTTCCACGGCACACACCTCGATGGCATGCACCGGGCCGCCGGACGCAATGGCCAGCTGCAGGGTGGGGAGCAGGGTGCCCACGAACTGCTGCACGATGGAGGCCGCTTCAGCCGTCAGTTCCGGAGACACCCCGGTGGGCATGGGCTCGTTGAAATCCAGCGCGAAGGGTGGCGGCACTTCGGAAAGTCCCGGCACCGAAATCGGGGGCTGGGACTGCACGGGGCCGGCACTCAGTGCGATACAGGCAACAAGGCCCAGGGCACTCAAGGTAGCGAGGGGGCGGATCGGCGTGGGCATGGTCGGTGTTCTCCTGTCTGGGTTCCGGGTGGCGCGTGCGCAGCCATTCTCCCCGGTTGGTGGAGCCCCTGCAAGGGAGTAGACTCCCGCTTGATTCTCCTTCAGGTCTGACGCGCCATGGCAGTACTCCCTCTGCAGAATTCCCCGTATTCCGGCCGTATCGTGCTGAGCGCGCAGCAGTTGTGCAAACGCTATGTGATGGGGGACGTCACCGTGGATGCCCTCAAGGATGTGGATCTGGATCTGCACGCGGGCGAACTCCTTGTTCTGCTGGGGGCGTCCGGCAGCGGCAAGTCCACGCTGCTGAACATTCTCGGCGGTCTGGACGTGGCCAGCAGCGGCACCCTGCAGTTCGGGTCGCAGCGCCTGAGCGCGGCCACCGCCCACGAGCTGACCCAGTCTC
>CAYWMC010000143.1:0-6593 GCA_964459345.1 uncultured Klebsiella sp.
TCAGCGATGAAACTCGCCCGCGCGCTCCGGCTGATACGTCACTTCCTTGATCATCACGTTCAGAAGTCCTCCACCCGGCTTCGGCCACTCGATCTGATCGCCCTGCGCAAGCCCGAGCAGGGCGCTGCCCACTGGCGAGAGCACCGAAATTCTGTCGCCGGAGCCATCGGCATCCTTCGGATAAACCAGCGTCAGGCAGAATGATTCCTGGGAGGAGGCCACCTCGAAACGCACGGTCGAGTTCATGGTGACCACGGTCGGGGGGACGTTGTGGGGGTCTACCACCTGCGCACGGGCCAGTTCGGCCTCCAGTTCAGCCAGTCCAGGCGTGGGCGTGCGGGCCATGGTGTCGATCAGCCGCTCCAGGCGCTCGACATCGAGAGTGGTAAGAATGACATTCGGTCTGTTGTACAACGTGCTCATCCTGCGTCAGTGCTCCTCTGGAAAATTTCCGACAATCCCGGACCATACCCAGTTCGGCAGGAAAGATCAAAGCGGCCATGCCGCCCTGGCGCTTGCCAGCGGCGGTGCCGCTCCACTACATTGCTCGCATATTCACTTCAGCCTGTTCCTGCCATGACGTCCACGCTGCCCAATCTCGTCCCCGACCTGTTCCACCTGCCCGACCCCGCCCGTCTGCGGCCAGCACCCGCCACCCACGCCCCGCGTATCCTGCTGCTGTACGGTTCGCTGCGACAGCGCTCCTACAGCAGGCTGCTGACGCTGGAGGCCGAGCGTCTGCTGCAGGCCATGGGCGCCGAGACCCGGGTGTTCGATCCCACTGACCTGCCGCTGCCCGATGGTGCTACTGCCGAACATCCCAAGGTGCGTGAACTGATCGAGCTGGTGCTGTGGTCGGAAGGCCAGGTATGGACCAGCCCCGAGCGCCATGGCGCGATGTCAGGCGTGATGAAGGCGCAGATCGACTGGATCCCGCTGGCTCTTGGCGCCATCCGTCCCACCCAGGGGCGCACGCTGGCGGTCATGCAGGTGTGCGGAGGCTCGCAGAGCTTCAACACGGTCAATCAGCTGCGGGTGCTCGGGCGCTGGATGCGCATGCTGACCATCCCCAATCAGTCCTCGGTGGCCAAGGCCTATGACGAGTTCACCGAGGAAGGCAGGATGAAGCCATCGCCTTACTACGACCGTGTGGTGGATGTGATGGAGGAGCTGCTGAAATTCACGCTGCTCACCCGCGACATCTCTGCGTACCTGACCGACCGTTACAGTGAGCGCAAGGAGTCAGCCGAGAAGCTGCATGCCCGCCTTGCGCTGGGCACTGCCTTGTGAGTGCCGCCGCGCCCCGCAGACTCTGGCTGATTTCCGCACTTGGCATCATGCAGATCTTCGCGTGGGGCGGCACCTTCTACCTGCCGGCAATTCTCGCGTCTTCCATCTCCCAGGACACTGGCTGGCCGCTGGTGTGGATCGTCGGCGGGCTGTCCATCGGGCTGGTGGTGGCGGGCATCGTGGCGCCCCGGGTGGGTGTGGCCATCGACCGCCATGGCGGGCGCTACGTGCTGACGATTTCCTGCGTGACGCTGGCCGCCGGCCTGGTGGTAGTGGGCACCTCGGGAATGCTGTGGCTGTACGTGCTGGGCTGGATGCTGCTGGGCATGGGCATGGGGGCGGGGCTGTACGACGCCGCGTTTGCCACCCTGGGGCAGATCTACGGCATGAAGGCGCGCTCCGCCATCACGGCACTCACGCTGTGGGGTGGCTTTTCCAGCACGGTGTCGTGGCCGTTGTCCGCCTGGTTGCTGGAGGCTTTCGGCTGGCGCGGCACCTGCTTCGTGTATGCCGGCATTCTGCTGCTGATCTGTCTGCCCATGATCCGCGCGGCGCTGCCGGCTTACGTGCGCAAGAACCGCCGCAGCGACCCGACGCACGTCAGCGTGCCCTTCGTGTTCACGCCCCATGAGCGCAGACAGAAGGCGCTGATCATGATCGCGCTGATGTTCGCGGGCGCCATCGGGGCGCTGGTGTCGGTGCATCTGATTCTGCTGCTGTCCGGTCGGGGATTGTCCATTGACGAGGCCGTGCTGATCGGTGCGCTGATCGGCCCGGCCCAGGTGGGCGGACGCATTCTGGAGGCGGCCAACCGCGAGCGGCACCACCCGCTGTGGACACTGAGCATCGCCGTGGGCCTGATGGCATTGGGCATGGTGCTGCTGGCCACCGGGTTCTCGGCCACGGCGCTGGCCATCATTCTGTACGGCGCGGGCAATGGCATCCTGTCCATCGCCAAGGGCGCCCTGCCGCTGGCCACGTTCGGCGTGGAGCGCTATGCCCGCGTCATGGGGCAACTGGCCCGGCCCTCACTGCTGGCGCAGGCGCTGGCACCGGCATTGATTGCGTGGCTGATTACCGATGGTGATCCCCACGTGCCACTGCTGGTGCTGGCCCTTCTTGCCAGTGCGAATGTGCTTGTCGTGGCGCTGCTCTGGCGTCTGCACTTGCGGCATAATGCCCTGAACGTAACCCCACCGGAGTAGCAGATGACCCACATTGAAGGCAGCAGCAAATCTTCAGCGATCAGCATCGAGCTGCAAACCAGTGCAGCCATGCTGATCTCTGTCTTCGGGCAGCCCGAGCGTGCCGAGGCCCAGGTCAGCAGCTATCAGTGGCGACTGGCGCATGCCGATGGCAGTCACGCGCGCATCTTCAGTCAGCAGAGCGGCGAAGTCAGTGCCGCTGCCGTGCTGGCCTGGCGTGTGGAGGGCGATTGCGAAGCAGCCATCGATCAGGTGCAGCAGGCGCTGCAGGCGGGCGAGAATTACTACGAAGGCACGCTGCATCCCGAGCTGTTCATCACGCGCAAGCGCTGAGACAGCGCCTCAGTCCGGCGTCGCTTCCGGCAGGCCCCACAGATTGTTGCGGCTCATGAAGCGGCCCTGCTGATAGTGCTCGTAGGCGGTCTCGCTCAGTGCCACGCCAGTGACGCCCTGCATCACCATGACCCCTTCCATCAGCGTGCGTTGCCACGACAGCCCGACATCCAGCGACTCCAGCAATTGCTGATAGGCAGCGTTGTCGATCAGCGTGTCCGGAAAATACAGCTCACTGGCATGGGTGGTGTTCAGCAGCCAGCGCTTCTGCAGCGGATGCAGCGCGCTCCAGAATTGTGTGCCCAGGCCCAGGTCGCCATTGATGAAACTCACCACGCCATTGGTAAAGGCGGCATCCTGCCCCTTGGCGACTTCTGCGGCGAAGGCATCGCTGTCCAGACGCAGGCGGCCGCGCCACGCCTCGATGACGGCGCGGGTGTAGTCGGAGGACAAGCCTTCACTGTCGGCCAGACGCTGGCGCTCAATGAACGCCTGCGCCTCAGGCTCGTTGCCGGTGTACGTCAGTTCCCTCGCTACGGAGCCCAGATAGCCGATGTGCTTGGGACGCACCTGCAATTCCAGCTTGCGCGCCACGATGGCGTCCTCGGGAGGCAACAAGGAAACGCGGTAGCTCCAGATCTCGTCCGGCGAGATCTCGAACGGGCCAACCTCTGCCGCCTTGTCCAGGAACTGCGAAGCCTCGTCATACAGCCGCGCACCGATCAGCAGCAGGGCATAGTGGGCCATCGCAAACGGGGGCGGATTGCCCGACAGAATCTGCTGCCGCAGCAGCGCCTCTTCCTGATGGTACTCATTGCCTGCCATGCGCATCTCGATGGCACGGATCGATTCGAGCGCCGGGTTCTCCCGGTCCAGCGTGGCGATTTCGCGGTGAATATCCGCCACCAGGGCAACCAGCGCCTGCTTCCTGGGAATGCGGGAGTAGACCGAAAGATTGTTGGCGGCGGCAGCCATGCCCAGATAGGCACTGATGAAGCCCGGGTCCAGCGCCACGGCTTCCTGGTAGAAGGAGATGGCCAGCTCCCAGTCCGCGGGGTTGAACTGTGCGTTGTGGAATTCGCCCTTCATGAAGCGGTCGTAGGCCATGGCGTCGTGGGTGCCCCAGTCCTGCATGCGGGCGCGCTCTTCGGCGTCCAGATGAATCTCCAGCGCACTGACGATATTGGAGACGATGGTGTCCTGTATCGCGAACAGATCCCCCTCGGACATGTCGAAGCGGCCTGAGTATTCATGCACGCCATCTTCCGCGCGCACCAGGTTCACGATCACCCGGAGCCTGTCCTCTGCCTGAATCAGGGTGCCCTGCAGCACATGGCTGACCGGGCGAGGCAGACGTGCCGACGGCTCCCGGTTGTCGAGCAGCGACACCACACTCAGGGAATTGAGCATCGACAGATCATTGATGAGGGTGCTTGTCAGGCCGTCCACCAGATAGCGATTGGTCTCGATGCCGTTGCTCTCGAACCGGAAAGGCGGCACTCCGATCACCAGACCATCCGTCGCGGCACCACGCTGCTCGATATCCGCTACCCACACCAGCGCGATCAGGACAAGGCTGGCGCAGAAACCCACGGCCAGCTGGCGGGCATCCATCAGTTCCCAGGCGTCCCTGACGCGCCTGCCCAGCGACGGCGTCGCGGGGATCACCACGGCGCTGTCGGAAAGCACCGCCACCTGCAGCTTGTAGCCGCGCTTGGGCACTGTCTTGATGTAGCGCTGCCGGCGCACGCTGTCCCCCATGGCAGCCCGCAGTTCGGCGATGGCCTTGTGGATGGCGTGATCCGAGGCGACAGAGCTCCAGAACCGGCTCAACAGCTCTTCGCTGCTGACGATGCGCTCGGAGTTCTCCGCCAGATAGATGAGCACTTCCATGCTGCGGGGCGACACCTTGTTCTCCACATCGCCAAGCGTGATGGTGCCGGCCCCGCGGGAAATGGCGAAGGGACCGATCTGCAGTGTTCTGTTCAATGCTTCATTCATTGCATCACCGCTGGTGCGATTTGGTGCGGTATCCGGGGGCATGTGCCTCTTTTTGGTTCGCGCTGCAGCAACAGGGGTATTGATTGTGCCGTGTCGGCCTGCTTCTGCTCTGTTGTTCGCGTCCTCACAGCAGGTGTTTGCAAGATAAGTACCAGTATCGCGCGCGGGGAGAAGTCGCGGAGGTGCCCGGAAGACGCGGGCGGGAGGTTCAGGAGGATTCCGGGAGAAGATAGGGAGAGGGATGGAAGGAAATTCATCTGTGGGGAGGCCAATACTGCGCCCAATCCAGTGACAGCCGCCCTGTTTTCAAGCCTGGACGGGGCGCGTCGCAGAGGAAAGGCCTCGAGGTCGTTCTGTAAACAGCCACACGAATGGAGCAAGCACTATGACTAACCCTGTCAGCCGACGTGAATTCATGAACCTGCTGGGCGCCACCTTCGGCACCGGCGCCCTGATACGAGTAGGCTCGGCCCTCGGCATGCTGCCAGCGGTCGCCGCCCTGACCCGACCTGTACTGGCCGCCCCCGCGCCAGGCGCAGGCACTGCCGTGATTCTCGGTGCCGGCATCTCCGGCCTGACCGCTGCCTGGGAGCTGGCGAAGGCCGGCTACGACGTCACGGTGCTGGAATCCTCCAACCGGGCCGGTGGCCGGGTGATGACAGTGCGCTCCGGCGACGTGGTGGACGAGATCGGCAACCGCCAGGTATGTGAGTGGGACAACGAGCCCCATATGTACTTCAACGCCGGCGCCGCCCGTATCCCCAGCACCCACCGCAACCTGCTCTCCTACTGCAAGGAACTGGGCGTTGACCTGGAAGTGTTCATCAATGAATCCAAGACGGCGCTGATTCAGGACGACGCCATGCTCGATGGCAAGCCCATCCGCAATGCTGATGTGTCCACCAACGTGCGTGGCTTCCTGGGCGAGCTGTTCGCCAAGTCCTTCAGCACTGCCCAGCTCGATCAGCCGTTCACCGAGTCGGAAGCAGAAACCATCATGGGCCTGATCCGCCAGTTCGGTTCTCTGGATCGCGAGATGAACTACAAGGGCAGCAACCGCAATGGCTATGTCAGCGGTGGCTTCATCGATCACGGCGTGCAGAAGGAGATCATCGACTTCAAGCACCTGATGAAGAGCCGTCTGATCTCCCAGACACTGACTGCGAACGAAGGCGAGACCGGCCCGCTGCTCATGCAGCCTGTCGGCGGCATGGATCGCATCATCGCCGGTTTCACCCGCGCGCTGGGTGACCGCGTCAAGTTCAAGACTCCCGTGCTGTCCGTCATGGTGAAGGAAGGCGGCGTGGACGTTGTGTACCTGCAGGACGGCGTGCCACAGACCATCACGGCCGACTACTGCTTCAACTGCATCCCCGCGCATTTCATGGCAGGCATCGAGCACAACTTCCCGGCCGACTACATGCAGGCGATGAAATACATCCGTCGCGGCGAGGCCATCAAGGGCGCCTTCCAGGCCAAGGAGCGCTTCTGGGAGAAAGAGGAGATCTACGGCGGCATCAGCTGGACCAATGCGCCGATCCGTCAGCTCTGGTACCCCAGCCACGGCATCCACAAGGAGAAGGGCGTGATTCTGGCGGCCTACGACTTCGGCAATGGCGGCGAGTACACCCGCATGACCCAGGCCGAGCGCGTCGAATGGCTGCTCAAGGGCGGCGAGAAGCTGCACCCGAACTACCGGCAGATGGTCGAGAAGCCCATCACCATCGCCTGGCACCGCATGAACCACATGCTGGGCTGCTCCGC
>CAYWMC010000144.1:0-6586 GCA_964459345.1 uncultured Klebsiella sp.
TATCGACCAAGAATAGAGAGTTCAGAATGATTTTCAGCGAACAATGGCTTCGTGAGTGGGTAAATCCGCCCCTGACTACCCAGAATTTGATGGATCAATTGACCATGGCGGGACTTGAGGTCGATGGACTCGAGCCAGTAGCCTCGGCGTTTTCGGGGGTAATTGTTGCCGAAGTTCAGGTCGTCGAGCCGCACCCAGACGCTGACAAGTTGAGAGTCTGCCAAGTATTCGACGGGCTGACTTCGGTACAGGTTGTTTGCGGTGCAGCCAATGTGCGACCGGGGCTTCGCGTACCCTTCGCTACCGTGGGCGCTGTCCTTGCCAGCAAGTCTGGTGAGGACGTTATGACAATCAAAAAAGCTCGCCTGCGAGGTGTCGAGTCGAACGGCATGCTGTGTTCGGCGCAGGAGCTTGGAATCGCGGATACTTCCGAGGGTTTGTTGGAACTTCCCGCCGATGCTCCGCTGGGCCAGGACATTCGCGTCTTTCTGAATCTTAACGATATCAGCATGGAACTGGATCTGACCCCGAATCGCGGTGATTGTCTCGGAATTGTCGGCGTTGCCCGAGAGATAGCGGCACTTAATGGCATGTCATGCGCGTGGCCTGTGATAAGTACTGTAGAGGCCACGATTCCCGATATCTTACCTGTAAAAATAGACGCCAAAGTGCAATGCCCTCGCTATCTCGGTCGTGTTGTGAAAGGTGTGAATATCAACGCGTTGTCACCGCTTTGGCTGACTGAACGACTGCGGCGCAGTGGTTTGCGCAGCATTGATCCTGTAGTGGATGTAACCAACTACGTTTTGTTGGAACTCGGTCAGCCAATGCATGCCTTTGACCTGCGCACATTGAAGACAGGCATTACTGTGAGGATGGCGCAGAACTCAGAAAAGCTCGTATTGCTGGACGGCAAGGAAATTGCACTTGCTGATGATGTGCTGGTTATTGCAGACGACGAAAATGCGCTGGCGATGGCTGGTGTCATGGGTGGCAGGAATTCCGCGGTGAGTTCTGCAACCCGAGATGTTTTCCTCGAAAGTGCGTTCTTTTCCCCTCTGGCACTTGCCGGTCGCGCGCGTCGTTACGGTCTGCATACAGATGCCTCCCATCGGTACGAGCGTGGTGTCGACTACGCAATACAAGCATTGGCAATGGAGAGAGCTACTGAATTGCTGTTGCAGATTGCTGGAGGACAGGCTGGGCCAGTAACGGAAGCCCTTGGAGACCTGCCAGTTGCTCCTGTAATCAATCTCGATATTTCAAAAGTGCATCGCATTCTGGGGCTGGAAATTCCAGTGCATAGAATTCGCGAAATTCTGGAGCGTCTGGGCCTGGAAGTGCAGGGTGAGGACACTCAGAACTTGCAGGCTCTGGTGCCAAGCTTTCGTTTTGACCTTGGTCTTGACGTGGATCTCATAGAAGAGATTGCGCGAGTGTATGGATACAACAATCTCCCCAAGACCCGCTCGCTTAGTCCGATGACTCTGGGTACGAGTACCGAAATTCGGACTGACTTGAACAAGGTCAAGGATCGACTCGCATCGCTGGGTTATCAGGAAGTCATCACCTACAGCTTTGTAGAGCCGGCACTTCAACATTTGATCAATCCCGGTGAAGAAGGGATCCCTCTTCAGAATCCAATATCTGCCGACATGTCTGTAATGCGAACTTCACTATGGACAGGTTTGCTCAATACCTTGAAGCACAATACCAACAGGCAGCAGGACCGCGTGCGCATTTTCGAATGTGGACAAATTTTCCTGCGACGCGACGGCCGGACAGTTCAACCTACCAGTATTGGTGGCTTGATCTATGGAAACCTAATGCCTGCGTTGTGGTGCAATGATCAAAAGATGCCGGACTTCTTCGATATCAAAGGAGATGTGGAAGCTATTCTTGAATTCTCTACAGGGCTGGAAGGCTTGTCTTTTGCTCCTGCAAAGCATCCGGCGCTTCATGCGGGCCAGTGTGCAGAGATATTCGCGAATGGGAAGAGAATTGGCATTCTTGGTGCCTTGAGCCCTCAGATTCAGCGCACTCTCGACATTAATAACAAGGTCTATCTATTTGAAATAGATATAGATTCAATGCTCTCATCAGCGATACCCAAGATGAGAGAGCTTTCAAAATTTCCGGAAGTTGGTCGTGATCTGGCGGTAGTTATAGATAGGGAAGTCTCTAGCGCGCAGATTGAAGCTGCAATTCGCGAAATTGCCGGCACAATGTTGGTCGATTTGCGAATATTCGATGTATATCAAGGTGATGCAATTGAAAAAAGTAAAAAAAGCATCGCATTGGGCTTGACCTTGCAGCATCCTTCACGCACTCTAGGCGACGAAGACATAAATGGAATAATTAACAATTGTGTCAAAGAGCTACATGCTAAATTTAATGCAAAGTTAAGGAATTAACTATGGCAGACGGGGCACTAACCAAGGCGGAGATGGCCGAGCGGCTGTTTGAAGAGCTCGGACTGAACAAACGCGAAGCCAAAGAGCTTGTTGAGCAGTTCTTTGAAGAAGTTCGTTTGTCGCTGGAGTCCAATGAACAGGTAAAAATTTCCGGTTTTGGCAACTTTGACCTGAGAGACAAGAAGCAGCGTCCGGGTCGCAATCCCAAGACTGGCGAAGAAATACCTATCAAGGCGCGAAGGGTAGTGACATTCAGGCCGGGTCAGAAGCTAAAAGCAAGAGTGGAAAGTTATGCTGGAACCAAGCAATAACGATGAATTGCCTCCAATTCCTCCCAAGCGTTATTTCACGATAGGTGAGGTTGGAGAGCTCTGCGCGGTAAAGCCTCACGTTCTGCGTTATTGGGAGCAGGAATTTCCGCAGCTGAAACCAGTCAAGCGCCGAGGAAATCGTCGCTATTACCAGCGCCAGGATGTTGTACTCATCCGGCAGATCAAATCTTTGCTTTATGATCAGGGTTTTACAATTGGCGGTGCGCGGCAGAGAATGAGCGGCGCCGAAGAGCCTGCAAAGACTGCTGTGGACAACAGATTGTTTGGCGATCTGATCAAAGACCTGGAAGAAGTGATAGCACAATTGTGAAAATGAGGTATGATTGCCGCCGATTTTGAGAGGTGGCAATTACAGCCAGACGAGGCGCAACATTGCCTTGTAGACAAGAAATCAGAACGTATCAAGTCTAGAAATCCTTCAGATTTACTTCAGAAGACTTCGGTTGATATTCAGAAATTCGGGGCATAGCGCAGCCTGGTAGCGCACCACACTGGGGGTGTGGGGGTCGTAGGTTCAAATCCTGCTGTCCCGACCAATAAAAAAAGGGCGTCCAATTGGACGCCCTTTTTCTTTTCAACCTGTTCTGCCAGTTTACTGACGAACGTAGCGCTTGATACCACCTACCGGTCCTACTTCCGCGCCGTAAACAACGCCGTTTGCATCGACCACTACACCTTCCGCTGTGCAGGTGCCGGTGCAGTCCGGATTCGGATCGGGAATAAATGCAGTCACTTCGCCTGTGACAGCGCTACCAACGCGAATTCCTCGCAACCATGCACCGTGATCTGGGTTTACAGAACCAGACTCAGAATCGGCTGCGTAAAGAATGTCGTTCTTGTCGATGTAGAGGCCACTGTTTCGGCTGAACTGATACCACGTGTCCAGTCGGTTGCCTTCCTGATCAAATATCACGACGCGGTTGTTTCCTCGGTCAGCAACGAAAAGGCGACCTTGAGAATCCATTGCGAGTGAATGTGGCTGTTGAAACTGATCAGGACCGGTTCCCAAAGATCCCCATGCCTTGATGAACTCGCCGCTGCTGTTGAACTTCAGCACTCGAGCAGTAGAACCTGCAGCATTGGAGTGACCTTCTCCGATGAAGATGTCGCCATTGGGGGCTACATAAACGTCGTTTGGCTGGAAGAGATAGCCAGGCTCGCGCGCGCCGCCGGGCTCGCCAATGCGCATCAGCAATTCACCTTCTGGGCTGAACTTGAGCACTTGATGGCCTTTCAACTCGCCTGTATGTGAACCATCCTGTGCGCGGTTGTCGCGTCCGTCAGTTACCCAGACATTGCCTTCGAAATCCACGTGGATACCATGTGGCCACATTACCAGGCCAGCGCCGAAGCTTGTGACCATGTTGCCGTTGGCGTCGAACTTGAAAATAGAATCAAGGTTGGTAGTTGCGCAAGGTCCGACGTTTCCGCCGCAGCGCTCGCCGACCCAGATGCTGGTGCCGTCAATGTCCACGTCGACAGCGCTTGTTGAACCCCAGCTTCTGCCGGCTGGCATTTTCGCCCAGCCTTCAATTGTCTGGTAGGGATTGGGCAGGTCATTCACCGGCTCCATATCAGGCTGCGCAAAGCTCAGCATGGGAATGACAGCCACTGCTGCCGTCAGCGACATCAGGGCAGTTTTGATACTTTTATTGTAGTTTGACACGGCGGAGAACTCTCCCTTGGATTGCTAAATGGACGGACAGAATAAAGCACCTGTTTTGGTAATTCAATCAGACATATGCGAAGCCTGTTGTGGCTCGAACGCACAATAATTCGATTGCGCACGGGCAACAACAAGCGTTAGTTTCGTCACCGTCCATCTCGGCCTTGCCGGGGTATGAATCAGGCAATGACCGCAGAAAGAGTGCAGTTAGGAGAGTCCAGTGAGTGATCTTGAAGAAATCAAACTCAATGCGCGCAATTTTGCAGCACGTCGTGACTGGGAGCAGTTCCATTCTCCCAAGAACCTCGTCATGGCACTTGGCGTGGAAGCCGCTGAATTGATCGAGATCTTCCAGTGGCTTACCCAGGAGGAGTCCGAGCAGGTGTCTAACGAAACTCGCGAACGTGTCGCAGACGAAATTGCGGATGTGCAAGTCTATCTGGTGCGGCTGGCTGATCGTCTTGACATCGATATTGCTCAGGCTGTGACAGCCAAAATGAAGAAGAACGAAGAAAAGTACCCCGCTGACCTGGTGCGTGGCAGTTCAAAGAAGTACACGGAATACTGACATGCGCACTATCAAAGGCAAGAATCGACCAGAATGCGTGGCTGTCTACGGCACATTGAAGCGAGGATTTGAGAACAGCCACGTTCTCGATAGTGCATTATTCCTGGGAACTGACAGTCTGGACTCGATCCTCCTATATGATCTTGGCGCGTATCCAGGCGCCAAGAGAGGCAAATCCGATGGCATAGAGGTAGAGATCTATGCCGTTGCCCGCGAGATTCTGCAGGCATTGGATCAGCTTGAGGAGTATGACCCCGAGTACCCGCGCTCAGGTCTCTACAGAAGGGAGATCATTCCGACTGCTTTCGGTGACGCCTGGATATATCTCTTCAATCGTTCAGTGGCAGGCCGCCGTCCTCTCAGGAGGGGCAGTTGGCGACCGCGCCACAATGCAGTCGCTGGTCGCAGTATTGCGTCGACAGGGACTGCTGGGGAGCACAGTACATGACCTGCAACGACACGAGCATAGACTTGCGCAGCGATACAGTGACGTTGCCCTGCAATGGAATGCGCCGTGCGATGCAGAACGCCCGCGTCGGAGACGATGTTTACGGAGAAGACCCTACAGTTCGGCAATTGGAAGAAACACTCGCCTTCCGATTGGGCAAGGCTGCCGGCTTGTTTCTTCCCTCGGGAACACAATCCAATCTGGTGGCACTTCTGACCCATTGCGGCAGGGGAGATGAATACATCGCCGGGCAGCAGTCCCACACCTACAAGTATGAGGGAGGGGGTGGCGCAGTGCTGGGCGGAATTCAACCTCAGCCGCTTGACCTCTGTCCGGATGGAACATTGGACCTTGAGGCGGTGCGTCGTGCCATCAAGCCTCGCGATTTTCATTTCGCACGAACAGCACTTCTTTGCCTTGAAAATACGATGCAAGGCAAAGTGCTTCCTCTTGCATATCTGCAGTCCTTGCCAGAGTTTGCAGAGAGGCACGACCTTCGTCTTCATCTGGACGGCGCTCGAATATTCAATGCATCCGTTGCCATGGGCGAAGATGTGCGGGCCATTACCGGGATGTTTGATTCTGTTTCCGTTTGCCTGTCGAAGGGGCTTGGTGCTCCCGCAGGATCAGTATTGCTGGGGGCACAGCCGTTCATCCAGGAGGCCCGGCGATGGCGCAAGGTGGTGGGTGGGGGTATGCGTCAGGCCGGGATACTGGCTGCTGCAGGGCTCTATGCGCTGGAGCACAATGTGGAGCGCCTGTCGCAAGACCACCGTCATGCCCGCGCGCTGGCAGCTGGTCTGGAAGCGTTGGGATTTCAGGTAGAGCCTGTGCAAACCAATATGGTTTACCTCAATTGCGCGGAGCGTGATGTAGACGCTTTGCGGCTCCGTCTGCTGTCCCGCGGGGTCAAAGTCACAGCTTCCGTGCGAATGCGACTGGTCACGCATCTTGGTATCGGTGAAGAGGATGTTGCGCATGTGTTGAAGGCATTTGCGGACAGTATTTGATCAAAGCGAGTGATGAAGTATATGATTAATAAAATCATGCGCTTGGATTCAAGTGTTGATATTTGATCGCAAGGTGTGGTTTGGACGCTCATATCAAGGTGCAGCACAGTATGGATACTCTGAAAGCTGAAAAGTTCTTCAAGGCCGG
>CAYWMC010000145.1:0-6541 GCA_964459345.1 uncultured Klebsiella sp.
GAACTGTATGCCGGTGAACGACCGATCTTCGATCTCTATGGCATCGACGACGAGATTGACAAGGCCCTGGGGCGTCAGGTGAAACTGAAATCAGGGGGTGACCTGATCATCGACCAGACGGAGGCGATGACTACCATCGACGTCAACACAGGCGCCTACCTCGGCAGCAAGAATCATGCGGAGACCATCCTCAAGACCAATCTCGAAGCGGCCACAGCCATCGCGCGGCAACTGCGCGTGCGCAATCTTGGTGGAATCATTATTCTGGATTTCATCGATATGACGGATCCGGAACATCAGCGCCAGGTGCTGCGTACGCTGCAGAAGGCGCTGGAAAAGGATCATGCGCGCACGACAATTACCGGCATGTCAGAACTCGGGCTGGTGGAGATGACGCGCAAGCGCACCCGTGAGAGTCTGGGGCAGCTGCTGTGCAGCGAATGCGCCGTGTGTCAGGGGCGCGGACGGGTCAAGACGGCGGAAACCATCTGCTATGAAATCTTTCGCGAGATCATGCGGGTTGCACGGGTCTACGAGAACGATGTCATCCTGGTCATGGCCTCGCAGGGGGTGGTCGACAGGCTGCTGGATGAAGAGTCCAGCACACTCGCAGACCTGGAAGAATTAATAGGCAAGACGGTCAGGTTTGAAGTGGAACCCATGTATACTCAGGAACAGTTTGACGTTGTGCTGTTCTAGGGTGCCCCATGCTGCCCGCGCAATGTCGCAGGCCCCGAGCCGATGTCGCCATGATCGCCACCGTATTCAAGAAGACAGTTTCCCTGAGCATTGCACTGGCACTCACCCTGCTGATGCTCGTGGCTGTCTATGTCAGTGTGGGGCGGCAACTGATGCCCTACGTTGTCGACTACCGTGAAGACATCGAAACGCAACTGTCGGCCAGCATTGGTCAACAAGTGCAGATAGGCGCCATGGAAGGTGGCTGGCGGCGCTTCAATCCCGTGCTGTCCCTGCAGCAGGTTCTGATCTTCCCCACGCTGTCCTCAGCCACCGAACAACTCGTGTTGCTCGACAATCTCGAACTGGAAGTCGATTCCCTGGCCAGTCTCCTGCAGCGCAAGCTGATTCTGCGCGCAGTGGAAATTGCCAATCCTGAGTTCACCCTGCGCGAAGACGCCAGCGGGCGCTGGCAGCTGTCCGGCTTCGAGGCGGCGCCGGGGGCACAGATGACACTGGATCAGGTGCTGGAACTGTCATCCCGCGTCAGCAATCTCAGTCTCGCCAATCTTGTTGTCTCTCTGGTGCGCAACGATGGTCGTACCACCCGTTTCGAGCGCAGCCGGCTGCAGCTGCAGAATCGCGGCGCACAGCATTATCTGCATGCGGAACTTCTCCAGGCTGACGTAATCGGCCCCGTCAGTATCGCGGCGGAGCTGACTGGCAATACCCTGGAGATGCTGTCCGGGCAGCTGTATGTGCGGCTGCCTGAAAATGATTATTCCGGAATCGCAGCGGGTCTGGTTGCCGGCGGCGCCGAATTGCAGGCGCTGGCGGGCAGTGCCGAGTTGTGGGCGAGACTGGAGCGAGGTCAACTGCAGTCCGCGCAGGGCAATGTGGCCTTGTCGGCACTGGGTGCCAGTCTGGTGGGGCGCGAACCAGTCGTCGCGCTGAGCAATGCCGGGGCGAAATTCTTCCTGCGTCGTCAGCAGGAGACTGCCGGGTGGGAAGTGTGGGCCCGGGACCTGGGCCTGCAATCGGATGCCCTGACCTGGCGCGAGAGCAATGCGTATCTCAACGTCATCCCCGGGGAATTTGTCGAGCTGACTGCCGACGCCGTCAATGTCGGCCTGCTGGGTGCCATCGTCACGCAGCTCGACGTGCTGGAGCCACTGGCTGACACGCAGCTGACCGAGCACAACCCGCGGGGTGAACTTCAGAACCTGCATTTGCGCTGGCGCCTGGCCGACACTGCGGACCTGGGCGCCGAGCCGCGCCTGTCGCTGTCGGCGAATCTCAGCGATGTGAGCATCAATGCCCGCGCAGGCGTGCCTTCTCTGTGGGGAATGGACGGTTACATGGAGATGGGGCTGGACGCTGCCTCACAACAACTGACCGGGCTGGCCGAGGTGGATTCCAGCCGCTTCATGATGCAGTTGCCCGACATGTTCAACGACGTCTGGGCCTATGACCGGGTGAACGGCCGGGTCAGTTTCGCACTGGATACGCAGGAGCAGCATCTGCGGCTGGTCAGCAGTGTGATCGTTGCCGAGAACGACATGCTCCAGGGCCATGCTCGCTTTGCGACGGACTATCGCAAAGTCTCCGAGACTGAGCGCACATCGACACTGGAGCTGATGGTGGGCCTGGCGCAGGGCGACGTCAGCCGCAAGTCCGTCTACCTGCCCCGTGGTCCGAAGGTGCCGGAGAATCTGCGCAATGTCATGAACTGGATCGATGGGGCCATTGTCGGCGGGGCGGCATTCAACAGCGGCCTGATCTTCCGTGGTTCCGTGCTGCCCGGGACTCCCCCCGCGGAAAGGACATTGCAGCTGGTCTTCAATGTCGAGGATGGCACGCTGGTCTATGGCCGCGACTGGCCTGCACTGGAGCAGCTGGAAGGGCACGTTGTCATTGCTGACCGCAATGTCGATATCCATGTCAGCTCAGGACAGACTCTCGGGCTTGGCTTCAATGCCACCAATGCCAGCATTCGCCCCAATGCCCAGGGGCCCGGCAGCCTGCTGTCGGTCACCGGGCGAGGTCATGGCACTGCGGGGCAGGCGATGGCGTTTCTTGCCCAGGCACCTGCGACGCGAGGAATTGGCGCACTTCTGCAGAATTGGGAAGGCCTTGGGGACGTGAATCTGGGCCTGGGTCTTGGCATCCCGCTGGGTGTCCCTGGCAGCGTGCCCGCCGTCGACGTGGCCCTGCAACTGCAGGACAACGCGCTGACCATTCCGGAGTTCGATCTGCAGTTCGACGCCATCAGTGGCGCCCTGCGCTTCAATACGCAGACCGGGCTGCAGGGCGAGGCGCTGCAGGCAACTCTCTTCGGGGAGCCCGTGAGCGTCACACTCAGCAGTGTGGCGGATGCCGGGCGTACCACGACCACGGTGGTCGATATCGCCGGCAAGGTCAGTGTGCAGGCGCTGAGTGCCTGGCCAAGGCAGAGCCGCTTCGTTGTGGATCTGCTGTCGCGCATGCAGGGTGAAATGGATTACATGGCACGTCTGGATGTGGTGCAGCCTGCGAGTGCAGCCGATCTGGCATCGGGCGTTGTTGCCCAGCGCCGCCTCAGCATTCAGTCAGCCCTGCAGGGTGTGCAACTGAACTACCCGGCACCTTTCAACAAGGCAGCGAGTGACAATACAAACTTCACGCTTGGCATTGAGTTTCTGGATGGCCGTCAGGAGATTCGCGCCAGTCTGGCCGACCTGGCCTCGCTGAACATCGGTATTGACGGTGGCCGCGTGCGTGACGGCCTGGTGTATCTGGGCGCGCAGGACCAGACCTTGACGGTGCGGCGCCTGAATGCCAGTGCACCCGGCATTGATGTGGTGGGCACTGTGCCCGAACTGGATCTGCAGGCCTGGATCGATACGCTGCGCAGTCCCGTGTCAGCAGGTTCCGGCAGCAGTGCCCCGGCAGGCTTCGGCGGCCTGCGCGACGTGCTCAATCTGGCGGATGTCACCATCGGCAGCCTGCGCGCCTTCGGCCAGACGGTCCCGGCGCTCAATGTGCAAGTGCTGGCCGAAGATCGCGCGTGGCACTTCGCGCTGGCCAGCGACACGGTTGCGGGCGATGTCCGGCTGCCCTATGTCCGCAGTGCGCCGCTGGAGGTGCATCTGACCCACCTGCATCTGCCGGCTCCGGAAACGCCTGAGCCTCCGGAGCTGGATCCTGCGCTGGCAGGCTTCATGGGACCTCCGGAACCTCCGGAGCGCATTGATGCGTTGCAGGACGTGGATCCGCGGCGCTTCGCTGCCATGCAGTTCTCAGCTGACAGCATCAGGCGCGGCGAGGCAGACTTCGGTCGGTGGCAATTCTCACTTCATCCGACACCTGCGGGTGCCGAGTTCACCGATGTCCTGATCGAGGCGCGCGGCGTGCGTGCTGGCCGTGAAGCCGAGGAGGGGCGCTTTCTGTGGACGTTCGATGGCAAGGCACATCACAGCTATATGAGTGCAGTGCTTGAAGCCGGCGATCTTGGTGCAGTGCTGAGTGCCTTCGGCTATGCACCGAGCCTGCAAAGCACCAGCGCACTGTTCAATGCCAGTCTGGACTGGCCTGGCAGCCCAGCATTCTTTGCGTCCACTGCGCTCAGTGGCAACCTGGACATGCGCATCAACGAAGGTCGCTTCCTGCAGGGCAGTGCAGGCGCTGCCAACAGTGCCCTGAAGCTGATCAGCATCATCAATTTCGATGCCGTGATGCGCCGGCTGCGTTTCAGTGATGACCTGCTGCGCAGCGGCCTTTCCTACGAGCAGATCATCGGGGAGATGGCTCTGAGCAAGGGAATCGTGACGATCCAGGATCGTCTGCAGATCATCGGCCCTGCGAGTCTGTTCCAGATCAGTGGCCAGATCGATCTGGCGCGCCAGACCATTGATGGCAGCATGTTCATTACTCTGCCAATCAGCGACAACATCCCATGGATGAGCGGGCTCGCTGTACTCAACAATCTCATCAACTGGCAGGTTGCCGTAGGCGTGTTCCTGTTCGATCAGATATTCGGCGATCAGGTGGACAGCCTGACCAGCGCACAATACATCCTGCAGGGGCCGTGGGCGGGGCTGGAGCCGCGCCTGAGCCAGGTGTTCGGCACGCCAGGAACCGGCACAGCGCCAGGCACGGTTCCTGCGGCGCCAGCGGTGACGCCTTCCGGGGACGCATCCGTTCCACAGGCATGAACTTCCGCAGATTCGAAGGAGATCGTGATGATTCACAAGGCAGCAGTGGTACAGATGGTCAGCTCGGGCGATGTGCACGCAAATCTGCGTGCGGCCGGCAGACTGATCGCCCAGGCGCATGAACAGGGCGCTGGCCTGATCCTGCTGCCTGAAAATTTTGCTGTGCTGGACGGCGGTCCGCTCAGTCAGTTTGCAGAAGTGCAGGGCGATGAGCAGGCCCTGCTGCAGGGGTTTCTGCGGCAGAAGGCGCGGCAGGCAGGCGTCTGGCTGATAGCCGGCAGCATGCCACTCAGCACCCGTCCACCAGTGGCGGGTGAGGCCTCTGCAGTTCCGGTGCCTGGCGGGCGTGTGCGCCCGGCCTGTCTGGTGTTCGACCCCCAGGGCCACATGGTGGCGCGCTACGACAAGATGCATCTGTTTGATGTGCAGGTGGAGGATCGTCAGGCGCAGTACTCCGAATCACGCAGTTTCGAGCCAGGGTCCCGGGTTGAATGCATTGATACTCCTATGGGCCGCATTGGTCTGAGTATCTGCTACGACCTGCGCTTCCCTGAGCTGTATCGCAAACTGCTGGAAAAGGGTGCCGAGATTCTCACCGTTCCCTCCGCCTTCACGAAGGTGACAGGAGAAGCACACTGGGAGGTTCTGCTGCGCGCGCGGGCCATTGAAAATCAGTGCTTCGTGCTGGCGGCGAATCAGGGTGGAGTCCACAACGCCACCCGCGAAACCTGGGGGCACTCCATGATTGTCGATCCCTGGGGCCGCGTGCTTGCCCGCGTGGAATCAGGTGAGGGCATCGCGGTGGCAGACATTGATCTGAGTGCACTGCATGCCTTGCGTGGCAGAATGCCCATCCAGAGTCATCGCCGTCTGTAACAGCCGCGTACGCTGGTTGAATCGGCATTCTGCTTTCCCGTATCATGCGCCGCCCGCCGCGTTCGCTGCGGTCTTTTCCTGGTAACGTCCCGTGACTCTAGATAAAAGTCTGCTGACCAATCTGCTTGCCTGCGTCCTGGTGCTTCTCGGACTGTTGCCCTTCCCGGGGGCCCCGTGGTTCATGAGTGTGGGGTTGTTCGCGCTGTCCGGCAGCGTGACCAACTGGTTGGCAATCCACATGCTGTTCGAGCGCGTGCCCGGATTCTATGGTTCCGGTGTTGTGCCTTTGCACTTTGAAGAGTTCAAACGTGGCATCCGCAAGCTGATCATGCAGCAGTTCTTCAGCCCCGAAAACATCGACAAGTTCATGCAGCAGTCAGGCAGCGTGGCCCGCGGCCTGGATGCCGAGATCCAGAAGCTGATCGACAAGCTCGACCTGGAGAAGGCATTTGATGCCTTGCTGGACGTCATCATGGCATCGTCCTTTGGCACCATGCTGGGCATGTTCGGTGGCCGGGATGCCCTGAATCCGCTGCGAGACCCGTTCGTGCGCAAGATGCGCGAGTATTTCCTGGGAGTGGTGGACTCGGACGCCTTCCGCGCCAGTCTTGCCGAAGGCATTGCCAATGCGACAGAGGGGCGCGACAGTCTGTACACCCGCATAGAACATATCGTCGATCGTCGTCTGGATGAGCTTACGCCACAACTGGTCAAGGAGATCGTGCAGGCCATGATCAAGAAGCATCTGGGCTGGCTTGTGGTCTGGGGCGGTGTTCTTGGCGGGCTGATCGGCC
>CAYWMC010000146.1:0-6489 GCA_964459345.1 uncultured Klebsiella sp.
GCGATCGACCTGAACACCGGCGAGCACCTGTGGATGATCCCGGTTGGCGAAACGCCTGACCGCATCAAGAACAACCCTGCGCTGGCAGGCATTGATGTCGGCAACACAGGCACCGGTGCGCACGCTCCGATGACTGTTACCAAGACCATGCTGATCTATGCCTCACAGTCCAGTGATGGCACACCGGCACTGTTCGCGGTCGACAAGATGACTGGTGAGCAGCTGGGCAAAGTGGCCGTTTCCGGCAATAGCCGTTACGGCATGATGACCTATGTGCACAAAGGCGAGCAGTACATCGTGCTGCAGACTGGTTCCACACTGACAGCCGTGTCTCTGCACGGTCCGGTCAGCTCTGGCGCAGCAGCACACTAAGCGCTCGACAGCGCAATGAAGAAAGGCCCGGCCTCGCAAGAGCCCGGGCTTTTTTTTTGGCCCCGGGTGTACACTGGCTCTGCAACCCATGGGAGGCAGTGATGAGTATTCCAAGAATTGCGATCAATGGTTTCGGGCGCATCGGGCGTACCGTGATGCGCATAGCCAAGTTGCGCAGGCACTTCAATGTCGTGGCGGTGAACGACCTGTCGAGCGCGGATCAGCTGGCCTATGCCTTCAAGTACGACAGCATTCACGGGATATTTCCTGGCGAAGTGACAGTCGACGGGGACCGCATGACGATCGCCGGCGACCCGTTCGTGGTGCTGGCCGAGCGTGATCCGGCGAAACTGCCTTGGCGGGAGCTCGAGGTGGACTACGTGGTCGAAGCCAGCGGCGTTTTCCGCAAGATCGGCGACTTGCAGAAACATCTGGATGCCGGGGCGAAACGCGTCATCGTCACCGTGCCGACCAAGGAGCCACTGGACGCCACCCTGGTGGCAGGCGTCAACGATCATGTAGTGACCGCGTCCAGCCGCATCATCAGCAACGCCAGTTGCACCACCAATTGCGCGGCGCCGCTGGCAAAGGTACTGCACGAGGCCTTCGGTATCCGCCACGGACTGCTGACGACAGTGCATGCCTACACCTCGGATCAGCGCCTGATCGACGCGCCCCATGATGACAAGCGGCGCTCACGCAATGCCGCCACCAATATCGTCCCCACTTCCACGGGCGCTGCCCGTACCATCGGTGTGATTCTGCCGGCACTGGCAGGGCGGCTGGACGGGCTGGCCATGCGCGTGCCCGTCGCCGATGGCAGTCTGGTGGACATGACTGTGGAACTGGACTGCGATGTCACGGTCGAATCCATCAACGCCGCGATGAAGGCGGCTGCGGAAGGACCATTGCGCGGAATCTTGTCCTACTGCACAGACCCGATCGTTTCCAGCGATATCATTGGCAACTCGCACTCCAGCATCTTCGACGCCGAGCTGACCCAGGTCATGCAGAAGCGCATGGTGAAGGTGGTGGCGTGGTACGACAACGAATGGGGCTACAGCACGCGGGTGGAAGAGCTGATCGCGCGGCTGGCGCACATGGATGGCATGAGTCCTGGCTGAGCGAGAGCCGGCAGGTGCCAGTACACAGCAACACGTCAGACGGAAGGCGGGTGGAAGATGCTTGCACGATCGACACGGATAGCCCTGCGGGTGCTGCGTTGGCTGACCGCTCTGGTGGCATTGTATGCCGTCGCTGGTTTTGTACTTCTGCCCTGGCTGGCCGAGCGCCAGATCACTGCCTTGCTGCAGCAGCGCCTGGGCGTGCAGTTCAAGGTTGAGGACATTGCGTTCAATCCCTTCGCCCTGCAGCTGCGCGTCGCGGGGCTGGACCTGATCGACGCCGACGGCTGGCGTGTCCTGTCCCTGGAAAGCGCCTTCATCAATCTGCAGACCGACAGCCTCACGCGGAACGCCTTCAGCTTCCGCGAAGTGCATGTGAATGGCCTGCATCTTTCCATGCGCCGCTATACCGAGGTGGACAACAACCTGAGCCGCCTGGCACAGCGCTGGAGTGAGAGTGCGGCCCCGGCAGCGCCGTCGCTTCCCGCGGAGGGCGCCTCGGAATCCGCCCTGCCACGGGTGCTGATTGCCGACCTGCAGGTGCAGGGCGGCAGCCTTGGTCTGACCGACAATGTGCCCACAGTTCCCTTCATCGCCCTGATCGACTCCCTGGACTTTCAGATCGAGAACCTCAGCACGCTGGCAGAATCCCCCGCCGGGCAGACCCTCAGTCTGACCATGGGCAACGGGTCGCGCGTGGACTGGCGCGGCACACTGTCCCTCGCGCCGCTGCGCTCTCAAGGCGAAGTCGTGCTGCGAGGTCCCTATCCGGCGCTGCTCTATGAATATCTGCGCGAGCAATTGCCCGTGCGTCTCGCCGAAGGCTGGCTGGAGTCCCGTCTCGACTACACCTTCGCGCTGGCCGACGATGGTGGCGTTCAGCTTGGCGTCGAAGGGCTGCAGCTGACGCTGAGTGACCTGAGCATCTTTGCGCGCAACAGCGGTGCGCTGCTGGCCCGCCTCCCGGAGATTGCACTCAGTGGTGGCGCCTTCGACCTGGGTGATCGAAGCGCCAGCGTGCAATCCCTGCGGCTGGGCCGCTTCGATCTGCGTCCCGAGCGTTTCGAGGACGGCGCCATCAACGTGCTGCAATTGCTTCCCGCCGCCGCTGCTGATGAGCCGCCGGTGCCGGCAGGGCAGGGAGGCACGCCGTCTGCGGCAGCGCCCTGGTCGCTGCGCCTGGACGAGCTGGTGCTGGACAGCTGGCAGATCGGTCTTGTCGACCGCGTGCCTGCGCAGGATGTCGCCGTGGCGCTGGAGGTGGAGGCCCGGCTCACCGATCTGGTGAATCAGCCGGAGGTTCCCTTCACGCTGGACGCGGTGGTGAATGTAAGCAGCGGCGGGACCCTGCGCGCCGTGGGTGAACTCAGCGTGCTGCCGCAACTGGACGCCTCGCTGGAAGTACTGGTCGAGGCCCTGGCACTGCCCGTGCTGCAGCCCTATATCGACGGGCTTGCGAATATCGCTTTGGAGGACGGGCGGGTCGCGCTGGCGGGCAATCTGCTCAGTAGTCCGGGACACCTGCGTTACGAAGGGACCGTCGGGCTGGAGGCCCTGCGCATTCAGGACACTCTGCAAGGCGAGCCGCTGTTTCGCGTGGGCGCGCTGGAGGTCTCTGCCCTGACCCTCGACGTGGCAGAGGAGACACAACTGAGCATTGGCGATCTGCGTATCAGTGAGCCCTACGCCCGCGTCGAGATTGCGGCTGATGGCAGCACCAATCTGGGCAGAATCATGGTGGCCGATGCCACCGCGGCGGATGCAGGTGCCGCAGAGCCCGCAGCAAATACCGATGATGTTCCCGCAGCAGTCCTGCCCGCGCTGCAGATCGAGCGCATCCGCATCGACAGCGCCAGTGCGGATTTCTCGGACCGTTCGCTGCCCCTGCCATTCGCGGTGTTGATGACCAACCTGAACGGTGAAGTTTCCGCCATGTCCACACGTTCCTCCGAACCCGCCCGGGTACGTCTGGAGGGGCAGGTTGACGAGTTCGGACTCGCCAGCATCGAAGGGCGGCTGCGGCCGCTGGCGTTCAACGAGCTGACCGAGCTGACGCTGCAGTTCCGCAACCTCGACATTCCGACTCTGTCGCCCTACGTCATCAAGTTTGCCGGGCGGCGTATCGACGACGGCGCCATGGACGTGGATCTGGTCTATACGATTAGCGACAACCAGCTCAGCGGCGACAATGCCCTGCGCCTGCGCGACCTGGTTCTGGGGGACGAAGTGCCGCACCCGGATGCGCTGGATCTGCCACTCGGCCTCGCGGTGGCGCTGCTCAAGGACCGCAATGGGGTCATCGATCTGGCAGTGCCCGTCACGGGCGACCTCGGCAATCCCCAGTTCAACTATGGCGGTGTCATCCGCTCGGCCCTGGCCAACATCATCCGCAATATCGTCAGCGCACCATTCCGCTTCCTGGCGACTCTGGTGGGCGGTGCGGAAGAGGCCGACATCGGGGTGATTGCGTTTCGTCCCGGGCGTGCCGAGCTGGCGCCCCCCGAGCGCGAGAAACTGCTCACGCTGGCCAGCGCGCTGACGGCACGGCCCCAGCTGCAATTGAGCCTTGGCGGTGTCTATCATCCGGGGGAAGACACGCGCTCACTGCAGGAACAGTTTCTGGATCAGCGCGTGGATGCTGCCCTTGTTCAGACAGAGGCCCTGCGGGTAGAGGCTGGCGCCACGAGTGCTGGCGCGGACACGCCCGCCGCCCCCCGTGCTGCCGACACTGCGGCAGAGTCTGGAGATGCCGCGCCATTGCCGACGCGCCGCAGCGTGCTCGAGGCCTTCTACCGTGCCGCCGATCTGCGTCACGCAGCAGAAGCGAGTGTTGACGAGGCCCTCGCTGCGCTGCAGCTGCTGCACACTCTGCCTGAAGCGGACAACACCCCCGCGGCGCTCGACGAGCTGGCGTATACCGAGGCCCTGCGCCGTGCCCTGCTGCCCGTGGAGCCTGTCAGCGAGTCCGACCTTGTGGCACTTGCCAATGCACGCATACAGGCCATCGCGGTGGAGCTGGCCTTGCGCGATCCGACACTCGGTACGCGCCTGAGCGCGGGCGACGTACTGGCTGTTGCGGGCCTGGAAGATGGCTGGGTTCAGCTTGCCCTTGAGCTTGAGGCGCAACGTTGAAGGGAGCGGCGGTCCGTCAGAGCGCTCTGATCCACCATGCCCGCAAATGAGAAGAATTCGCAAATGATGCAATAAACGTATCAGAAGCATAGAAATTAATAGATTTTATTTCGCGTCTTGGGCAACTACTCTGAGCCTGTCAATTTCTCAGAGGTCACGCACCATGAACAAGACAGCCACTTTCGCCCTCGTGCATTTCACCGTTGCCTTCAGCGTTGCCTGGGCTATGACCGGCAGCTGGGTGGTCGGGGGAGCCCTTGCGCTGGTCGAGCCTGCCATCAATACCGTGGCATTCTTTTTCCACGAGAAAGCCTGGCAACGGGTCGAGGCCCGCCGGCGCGCCCGTGATGAATCCCACAAGCTTGTCGTCGCCTGAGCAGCCCCCGGAGGCCGCTTCGAGGGAGCCACGGGCGCAGACGCTGTGTTAGCATTGCCGCTCCTTTCCTGAAGCAGGTCCGTCATGCAGTCTTCGCTGGTACCCGAACGCCCGCTGGTGATTTCGCCCACTCTCGCCGCCACCATTGGCCTGGAAGAGGCGGTCATGCTGCATGTCTTCAGCGAGCTGATGGCACACCGGCCGCTGCGGGAAAAGGATCGCTTTGCCTGGCTGGAACTCAGTCAGATGGACTTGATGAAGGCACTGCCCTTCTGGGCGCTCATCGACATCAAGCGGGTGCAGAAGAGTCTGCAGGACCTCGGACTGATTCTGATCGACGCTGAAACCGGCAATCGCGAGACACTGTATTTCGCCATCAATCAGGCACGTCCCGGTGCTCCCGAGCCCGCTGCCCGCAAGATCAGCCCCGCGCGCAGCCCGGCCGCTCCAGCCAGTCCCGCGTCAGTCGCAGCGCCCGCCGGTCTGAGCACCGAAGGGCAGGGGGCCACCTTCATGCCAGCCAACTGGCAGCCTGGCGAGGACTGGATCCGGCAATGTCGCCAGCAGAATATTCCGGAAGACTTCGTGCGCCAGCTGGTGCCCGGCTTCGTCATGTACTGGCGGGAGCGGGGCCAGGCGCGCTTCTCCTGGGGCAATGCGTTCTACAAGTTCGTGCTGCGCGAGTGGCGCCAGGAACAGACGCGCCGTGGCATGAGCGAGCTGGAAACCGACATGTCGCCGCAGTGGTGGCCCAGCAGCGATGCCTTCGTCATTCTGGAGAATTCAGGCATCAACCCGCAGTTTATCGAAGATGCCGTTCCAGAATTCGTACTCTACTGGCGTGAGCGTGGTGCTGCCAACGGCGCATGGAACACGCGCTTCATCGAACATATCCGCAGGCAATGGAGCAAGTATTCTTCCTCCATCGAACACGACACGCTGCCCCGGCGCATTGGCGAAGACTGGCAGCCCAGTGCCGAGTGTTTCGACATTCTGCGCCTGGCGGAGATCGACGAGGATTTCGCGCGCGCGAAGGTCAGAGAGTTCGTGCTCTACTGGCGCGACACCAATCAGGTGCACGCGTCGTGGAACACCCGGTTTTTGCAGTTCATCAAATATCAGTGGGCAAGACGGCTCGACGAGTCGTCGAACATGAGTGTCATCGATGCACAAGATCAATCCATTGCTGGAAAAAACCAGCAGGTCCTTGGCGCAGCCTTCCAGCGCTTCACAGACCGAAGCTGGGCAGAGTAAGCGCGGCGCGGAAACAGAGGCACACACTGACGGCCCCGATCACGTGGATGCCATCAATCAGCTGTTTGCCGAGTTCGAAATTGCCTATCACAACCAGTACTACAAGGCTTATGCGTCGGACGAGCGTCTGATTCTGGCCAAGAAGTACTGGCTGGGCTGCCTCAATGCCTACAGCCCGGCGCAGATCGTGGCGGCTGCTCGCCATGTGGTGAAGACACACGATTATCTGCC
>CAYWMC010000147.1:0-3080 GCA_964459345.1 uncultured Klebsiella sp.
TGTATTGATGACGACCAGCGACATTATCAGCAGCAGGATCAGCGTCTGTGACAAGTCCATGCGATAAAGCGACCACATCGCGAAATTGCTCCACACCGCCATGGCAATCAGTACCACTGCTGCCACGGCAAGCAGCGCTGGTCCGAGCATGGGCAGCACCACACTCAGGATGACGCCGGCACTGAGCAGGATCACCAGAATGGCGCCCTCCTCCCAAACCGGTTTGTAAGGAAATGGTGCGGACAACTGCGCCGACATTTCTGACGTGGCGTTCTGCGAAGCACCTTCAGCACCGGATGCCACTTCCTGCACAATGAAGGAATTCAGGATGCCATTGAGGATGTTCGCGTGAACCTCCACTCCGGGATAGACCGCCTCCAGTGGCGTGGAGCGCAAATCAAACATTCCGGTAGCCGTGGTACCCACCAGCACCAGGGCATTTTCCAGCAAGGCGGGGTCCACCGTTTCATTCAAGACATCAGTGGCCGACACATACACGTACTGGCCGTTGCCACTCAGATAGGAGGCCCCTACATAGGGCACGAGCACCTGAGCCCGCGCATCTGTTGCAAGCTCGTACTGCCCGGCATTGCTGCCAATGCGAATGCCCTCCACCTGATAGGCATCGCCCAGTGGATACGTGACCAGTTCGAAATTCTCTTCGAAGTAATAGAGCCTCGCCATCTCCAGCGCCAAGGTGGGATACAGCTCGTCGCGATAGCGCACCACCAGGGGCACGCGACGAATGATGCCGTCGACGTCGGGCAGCTGGTTCATGATGCCTGCCCCGGCTGCCGCTTCCTGCAGCACGCCGATGTTGGCGGTGTACCCCTGCATCTCCTGCAGCGACACACGGTCTGCAATCGCGGCATCAATACCTACGATGGCAGGCGGCAATGCCCCGTATTCCACCGCCTGCACTGGATTGAATGACACAGCGAGCACCACATCCATCTGCGGACTCGCAATGGCCTTCGCGAAGTAGGCGTCGGCGTCCAGCTCCTGCTCCAGTGTCCGCAGGCGCTCGATGAAGTCAGTCTCGAGACTCAGCGCATCACTGCGGGCAAAAATATCACGCACTGTATTGCGCTGTGGTTCGGGAAACGTGATGTCGAAGCCGGTAACCAGAACCCCGTAGGCCTCCAGCTTCTCGACCAGCTGCCCAAGCTTGAAGCGATCCCACGGCCACTGCCCTTCCGCCTGCAGACTGCGTTCATCTATATCGACCACCACGATCTTGTGCTCGGGATTCACCAGGGGCTTGGGCATCAGCGTGAAGCGCTGGTCGTAGATGAGATTGTCGAGCCTGTCGATGAGCGAGCCCAGGCCCTGTGGTGGCAGCACCTGCAACGAGCTGATGAGTACTGTCAGCACAAGCCCCAGCGCCACGGGCAATCGACGCCCCTTGAGCAGGAAGCGGGCTATCCGGTTCATCACATCGCTGGCTGGCATGGGGCGTCTGCTGTCTTGGGAGGTGCCGGGAGTATAAGGGAATCAGACTGTACTTGAAACGGAACACCCGGTATCCTTCCGGCCCGACTTGGCAAGGCAAACACTCCCGGGACCGCAATGGATATCTACAAGGAATTCACCTTCGAGGCCGCTCACCGGCTGCCCAATGTTCCGGAAGGACACAAGTGCGCGCGCCTGCACGGGCACTCCTTTGTGGTGCGCATCAGTGTCAGCGGACCTGTAGGGGAACACTCCGGCTGGGTCATGGATTTTGGCGATATCAAGGAAGCGTTCCACCCCTTGTGGAAGCAGCTGGATCATTACTATCTGAATGACATTCCCGGCCTGGAGAATCCCACCAGCGAGAATCTGGCCGTGTGGATATGGCAGCGGCTCAAGCCCGTACTGCCCCCACTCAGCAAAGTCGAGATTCGCGAGACCTGCACCAGCGGCTGTGTCTACAGCGGCCCACGCTGAGCCTCACAAATCCCGTTCTGCAAAATCCTCCACACTGCAGCGCTCATCTGTCAGCGCAGCCACATTCACGCGAATGCGTTCTGAAATGAGCCGTTTGCAGGCGATGAATTCCTTCGCGCGATTCACGCAGTCAGCCGCAATCATGTGATCACCGCGTAGATAGAAAACCGAGAAACCCTTGCCCTGCGCATTGCGGGCATCACCTCGCACCACATGATGTTCGTGATCCAGCAGCAAGCCGGCACTCTGCAGTTTGCTGTCGAACTGATCTGACCAGAACCATGGCAAGGCATCATAAAGCACGTTCTTGCCGCAGATGTTCGCAGCAGCCACTCGCGCCTGGTCGAGGGCGTTCTGCACTGACTCCAGGCGCAGTCGCGTGCCGTAACGCGCCGATGGATGCAGGGTGCAATCTCCTGCTGCGAAGATTCGCGGATCGGATGTGCGCGCGTATTCATCCACGACGATGCCGTTCTCCACCGCAAGCCCTGCAGCCTCGGCGAGCCCTGTTTCAGGCAGCACGCCAATGCCGACGATGACAATATCTGCCGGGTGTACTGTACCCGTTGCCTCACGCACGCCAGTCACCTGAGCATCACCCTGCAGCTCCACTCCTGTGACCGACGTCAGCACTTTCACGCCGTGGCTGCTCTGCAGATTGGCGAAATACTCGGAGATAACCGGACTGGCCACGCGCTTCAACAGGCGATTCGCAGCTTCCAGAATGGTGACTTCCAGCCCCTGCGACACCAGCACGGCGGCAACTTCCAGTCCGATATAGCCACCCCCGATGATGACCGCGCGGCGCCCCGCTACTGCCGCCGCGCGGATTCGCATGGCGTCGTCCGCGGTGCGCAGATAGAAGACTCCCTCCAGCGCCGGCGCGCCTGCCAGGCGTCTGGGACGGGTGCCGGTGCACAGGGCCAGAAAGTCATAGCGAAGCGTCTCCCCATTGCTCAACAGCAACGTCTGCGCCGGCCGGTCGATGGTCTCTACACGTTCCCCCAGCTTCAACTCCACACCGCTGGCAGCGTAGTGTGATTGCGGCCGCAGCAGAATCGCCTCCAGTGTCTTTTCGCCCGCCAGCACTGCCTTGGACAAGGGCGGGCGATGATAGGGAAGATGGGACTCCTCGCCGACAAGCACGATGC
>CAYWMC010000147.1:3090-6480 GCA_964459345.1 uncultured Klebsiella sp.
AGCCTTCCTTGCGCAGCTGCACGGCCAGAGCCGAGCCCGCGTGCCCTGCTCCCACGACTACACTCACCAGAGACTCGGCAGAAACTTCAGACATGTTGCAACTCCCGATCCGCCACTCGCCAGTCCACTGCATCGCGGCCATTGGCCAGAAGATACTGATTCGCGCGGGAAAAATGATGATTGCCGAAGAAGCCTCGACTGGCGGACAGCGGCGAAGGGTGCGGCGACTCCAGCACAAGATGGCGGGAGCGATCGATGATCTGCCCCTTCTTCTGCGCGTAACTACCCCACAGCATGAAGACGATGTGCTGCCCCTGCTCGTTGAGCAAGGCAATGATGCGGTCCGTGAAGCGTTCCCAGCCTCGCCCCTGGTGGGCTGCTGCCTTGCCGGACTCAACGGTCAGCACGGCATTGAGCAACAGCACGCCTTGTTCAGCCCAGGACTGCAGACAGCCGCTGCGCGCAGGCGCTATGCCCAGATCTGCCGCGATTTCCTTGTAGATGTTGCGCAGCGAGGGTGGTATCTCCACCCCCGGGCGCACCGAGAAACACAGGCCGTGCGCCTGCCCCGGGCCGTGGTAGGGGTCCTGGCCCAGAATCACCACCTTGACCGTTTCGAACGGCGTGGAATTCAGCGCATTGAAGATGTCATTGCCCGCAGGGAAGATCTGCTTGCCGGCCTGCTTTTCCTGCAACAGGAAGGCTCGCAACTGCAGCATGTAGTCCTGCTCGAACTCCTGCCGCAGTCGCTGTTTCCATGACTCTTCCAGCTTCAGTCGGTCCATCCGGCAACTCCCGAAATGACGCGACAGTCTTTACTTGTCGTGCTGTGGACGCATATGCGGGAACAACAGCACGTCCTTGATGGACGGCGCGTCAGTGAACAACATGACCAGACGGTCCACGCCGATGCCCTCGCCGGCCGTTGGCGGCAGACCGTACTCCAGCGCTGTGACATAGTCCGCGTCGTAGTGCATGGCTTCATCGTCGCCAGACTCTTTCTGCGCTACCTGATCATGGAAGCGACGCGCCTGATCCTCGGCGTCGTTGAGCTCGGAGAAGCCGTTGGCGATCTCGCGGCCCCCAATGAACAGTTCGAAGCGGTCGGTAACATCCGGATTCCCGTCATTGGCCCGGGCAAGGGGTGATACTTCCGTCGGGTATTCCGTGATGAAGGTCGGCTGCAGCAGCTGATGCTCCACTTTCTCGTCGAAAATGGCCATGCAGACGCGGCCATGTCCCCACGCGTCTTCAATGTGCACGCCCATCTGCGCGGCCAAGGTCGCTGCCGCCTCGCGGGTGGCAAGCTGCGCCATGCTGACGCCTTCGCAGTAGCGCACGATGGACTCGCGGACACTCAGCCGGCTGAATGGGTTGCCGAACTCAATGGCCAGCCCCTGGTAAGTGACCAGCGTCGTACCCTGCACTTCAATCGCAATCTTGCGGAACAGTTCTTCGGTGAGGTCCATCAGGTCATGGTAGTCCGCATAGGCCTGATAGAACTCGATCATGGTGAATTCCGGATTGTGCCGCGTGGACAAGCCTTCATTGCGGAAATTGCGATTGATCTCGAAGACACGCTCGAACCCGCCCACTACCAGCCGCTTCAGGTACAACTCCGGCGCGATGCGCAGATACATCTGCTGATCCAGCGCATTGTGGTGTGTGATGAAGGGCTTGGCCGACGCGCCGCCGGGGATCACCTGCATCATGGGTGTCTCCACTTCCATGAAGCCGTGTGACTCGAAGAAGTGGCGCAGGCAGCTGATGATTCTGGAACGCGTGACAAAAGTTGCCCGCGAGCTTTCATTGGCAATGAGGTCGATATAGCGCTGACGGTAGCGAACTTCGGTATCCGCCAGCCCCCTGTATTTGTCCGGCAGCGGACGCAGAGACTTGGTGAGCAGACGCAGCGATGCGATCCACACAGTCAGCTCACCCTTGCCAGTCTTGAACACGCGCCCCTCAACGCCAACGATATCGCCAAGGTCCAACCCCTTGATCTCGGCCAGCAGCGTCTCGTCGAGCTCCTTCGGGTTGAAATACAGCTGGATCTGCTCAGAGACATCCTGAATGACCAGGAACGGCCCGCGCATGCGAATGACGCGACCTGCCACCTTCACTTGCGGGGCACTGGCATCCAGTGACTCCTTGTCCGCATCGCCGTGAGCTGCAATCAGATCGCCGGCATAGTGAGTGCGACGAAAGTCATTGGGGAACGCGTTGCGGCGCGCGCGAATGCCATCGAGCTTTTCGCGGCGCAGAGCAATCAGCTTGTTCTCGTCGTGATGCGCTTCTTCGGTGCCCGGTGTGCCTGTCTGTTGATTGTGTTCTGTCACGTGATTCATAGCCCCATTTTCAAACTTGCTTCGATGAACTTGTCCAGATCGCCGTCCAGTACCGCGCCAGTGCTGCTGACCTCGACACCCGTGCGAAGGTCCTTGATGCGCGACTGATCGAGCACATAGGAGCGAATCTGACTGCCCCAGCCAATGTCGGCCTTTTCTTCTTCAATGGCCTGTGCAGCCTGCCGGCGTTTCAACTCTTCCATCTCGTACAGACGTGCCTTCAGCATCTTGATGGCCTCGTCCTTGTTCTTGTGCTGCGAGCGCTGATTCTGGCACTGCACGACGATGCCGCTGGGCTCGTGGGTCAGTCGCACGGCGGAGTCTGTCTTGTTGATGTGCTGGCCACCCGCACCACTGGCACGATAGGTATCGACGCGCACATCGCCCATGTTCAGTTCGATATCGATGTCATCGTCTACTTCGGGAGACACGAACACCGAGGAGAAAGAGGTGTGGCGACGATTTCCGGAATCGAACGGCGATTTGCGGACCAGACGATGCACGCCGGTTTCGGTGCGCAGCCAGCCAAACGCATATTCGCCAGAGATGTGAATCGTGGCACTCTTGATACCGGCAACTTCCCCTGCGGACACTTCGGCCACTTCAACGGCGAAACCCTTGGACTCACCCCAGCGCAGATACATGCGCAACAGCATCTCGGCCCAGTCCTGCGCCTCGGTGCCACCCGAGCCGGCCTGAATGTCGAGGTAGGCATTGTTGATATCCATCTTGCCCGAAAACATGCGGCGGAATTCCAGAGTTTCCAGCTTGACGCCCAACTTCTCGAGTTCGGCGTTGACCTCATCGAACAGCGCGACGTCCTGCTCTTCCTGGGCCAGTTCCAGCAGCTCCGTGCAATCCGCCAGTCCGCTGTACATGGTGTCGATGGTGCTCACCACCATTTCCAGCTCCGAACGTTCCTTGCCGAGTGCCTGTGCAACCTCAGGTTTGTCCCAGACATTGGACTCACCCAGTTCGAGTTCTACTTCCCGCAGACGATCCTTCTTCTCGTCGTAGTCAAAGATACCCCCGAAGGATATCG
>CAYWMC010000148.1:0-1101 GCA_964459345.1 uncultured Klebsiella sp.
GTCCACCCGCGCGTGGCGGTGGCGACACCTATCTGTTCTACGCGGCACTGGGCAGGAAGATCGAGAGCAACCAGATCCAGCTGACCATTCAGGGCCAGACCGTCAGCACCCTGTACGGCATCCGCGCCGCGGCCGTGAACAACATGTCACAGCTGCTGATTGCCGGGCTCGAGAACAATCTTTACGACCGCCATGAGCGCGAACTCGACGACGAGCAGCGCACGCTGCTCGAGACGCTGGCGCAGTCCAGCTACAGATCGTACGAAGCGTTCAAGAAACACCCGCTGTTCCTGCCCTATCTGGAAGAGATGAGCACGCTGAACTACTACGCCATGACGAATATCGGCAGCCGTCCGGCCAAGCGCGGCGGTGCGAAGAAACTGGCGTTCAGCGACCTGCGGGCCATTCCCTTCGTGGGGGCCTGGAGTCAGCTCAAGCAGAACGTGCCGGGCTTCTATGGCCTGGGCAGTGCGCTGCAGGAGCAGCAGGACGCCGGCAATTTCGACGCCTGCGTGCGGCTCTATCAGCGCTCGCGCTTCTTCCGCGCGCTGATCTCCAACAGCATGCAGAGCATGAGCAAGACCAACTTCCAGCTCACTCGTTATATGGAAAAAGACCCGCGCTTCGGCGCGTTCTGGACCATCCTGCACGAGGAGTACGAGCGCAGCCGCGCCATGGTGCTGAAGATCTCCGGGCAGGCGATGCTGCTGGAAGACAATCCACGCAGCCGCATGAGCATCCAGCTGCGCGAGCGCATCGTGCTGCCGCTGCTCACGGTGCAGCAGTACGCGCTGATGCGCATTCAGGAGGCGCGGCAGAGCGACGAGTCAGAGCATCTGGCGGTGTACGAGAAGATGGTGATGCGCTCGCTGTTCGGCAATATCAACGCGAGCCGCAATTCGGCGTGAATGCTTTCTGTGGGAGCGGGCTTGCCCGCAAACAGTTCGCTTGCAAGCAAGCTCCCACCCAGTATTACAACAATCATCGACAGGCAGGCCACTTGTGAGCGACAACCAGCAGACCACGCTTGACCAGACCCACCCCCAGCCCAACGCCGGTGGCAACAGCCCCCGGCGCGTTCTCTTCGCAAGCCTGATCGGC
>CAYWMC010000148.1:1111-2494 GCA_964459345.1 uncultured Klebsiella sp.
GGGAGAGGACCTGCTGGTGGGAGCGGGCCTGCCCGCGAACAGATCGCTTGCAAGCAAGCTCCTACATGAAATTCAACAACAATCATCGACAGGCACTACCAAGTGAGCGAAAGCAACCAGACCACGCGTGACCAGACTTCAAACCCAGCCCAGGCCGGCAACAGCCCCCGGCGCGTCCTCTTCGCCAGCCTGATCGGCACCACTATCGAGTTCTTCGATTTCTACATCTACGGCACCGCCGCCGTGCTGGTGTTTCCGATGCTGTTCTTCCCCGGGGACAACGCGGCCACCGCCACGTTGCAATCCCTGGCCACTTTCGCGCTGGCCTTCTTCGCACGGCCCCTGGGCTCGGCGCTGTTCGGCCACTACGGCGACCGCATCGGCCGCAAGGCCACTCTGGTGGCGGCACTGCTGACGATGGGCCTGTCCACTGTCGCCATCGGCCTGCTGCCCACCTATGCCAGCATCGGTATTCTGGCGCCGGCATTGCTGGCGCTGTGCCGCTTCGGGCAGGGCATTGGCCTGGGAGGCGAGTGGGGTGGTGCGGTGCTGCTGGCCACCGAGAATGCGCCGCCTGGCAAAGAGGCCTGGTATGGCATGTTCCCGCAGCTGGGCGCGCCCATCGGCTTCATCCTGTCCACGCTGGTGTTCGTGGTGCTGACGGCGGTGCTCAGTGAAGAGCAGTTCTTCGCCTGGGGCTGGCGCGTGCCCTTCCTGGCCAGTGCGCTGCTGGTGTTCGTTGGCCTCTACGTGCGGCTGCAGATCACCGAGACGCCGGCATTTCAGGCCGCTATCGACAAGCAGGAGCGCGTCAAGGTGCCGCTTGTCACTGTCTTTCGCGACCACGGCCGCACGCTGCTGCTTGCCACGCTGATGGCTACCACCACCTTCGTGGTGTTCTACCTGATGACGGTGTTCACGCTGAGCTGGGGTACCAGTCAGCTGGGCTTCGCGCGGCAGGAATTCCTGATCATGCAGATCATCGGCGTGCTGTTCTTCGCCGCGATGATTCCGCTGTCGGCCGTGGTGGCCGACAAGGTGGGGCGCATCCAGATGCTGATCTACGCCACCGTGGCCATCATGCTGTTCGGGCTGGTCTTTGGTCCGCTGTTCGCGGCGGGTGGCACGGTGATGGTGACGCTGCTGCTGTGCCTGGGCCTGGCCTGCATGGGCCTGACCTACGGGCCGCTGGGCACGGCGCTGTCGGAGCAGTTCCCGACCTCGGTGCGCTACACCGGCGCGTCGATGGCCTTCAACCTGGCGGGGATTCTGGGGGGCTCACTGGCGCCCTACATCGCCACGTGGCTGGCGGTGAATTACGGTATCGCGGCGGTGGGCTATTACCTGGTGGGCGCGGGGGCGCTGACGCTGGGGGCGCTGCTG
>CAYWMC010000148.1:2594-6479 GCA_964459345.1 uncultured Klebsiella sp.
AGCACCGACAGCTTGTCGAAACGTGCCAGGGTGTCTTCGGACTTCGCCCACCACGGGCCCGCGTTGCGCGGCTGATAGGTGTAGATGAACACCGCGTCGGCGCGGCCGCAGGCCTTGCGGATGCGCTTGTCGTCCGGCTGGCCGAGGTCCACCCACACCGTGATGTGGTCCGTCAGGTCCTTGTCCCAGATGTCCGGTTCGTCTTCCGTGCTGATGCCGCGCGTGAAGGCCAGGCGTTCGCTGGCGTGCAGCGCGAAGGCCACCACGCGCACCATCATGCGCTCTTCCGTCTCGGACGGATGCTGCGCAAGGGTCAGGGAGTGCGTCTCGTAGTAGTGCCGGTTCATGTCGGAGATCTGCAGCTCCGCCTTCAGCACTGTGGATTTCATCGCCATGTCGGTTCAGCCCTGCTTCTTGCGATTGTCGAGGCTGAAGGGCCCGGCGCCGAGTCCGGCCATGGCCAGCAGGCCCGCCATGATGCCCATGTTCTTCACGAAGTTCTGTGTCTCGTGGCCGCGCTGCACCGCTTCGGTCACATCCCAGAAGTCATGCATCACGATGCTGATCACCAGGGTCAGGCCCGCCAGCAGGAACGCGGCGATCTTCGTCTGGTAACCCACCAGCACGGCCAGGCCGCCGCCCAGTTGCAGCAGGATGGTCAGGCCCAGAAACACGGGGATCATGACCATGCCCTTGGAGGCCATGTACTCCGAGGTGCCCTGCATGTCGGTGATCTTGAGAATGGCACCGGGCAGGATGAAATACAGGCCCAGGATGATGCGGCCGGCGAGGGGGCAGAGCGATTCGATTCTGTTGAGCATGGGGGTGTCCTTGGTCAGGGGGAATTTGGGGGAGCAGCGGCGCTTTATAGCACGCCGCCAGCGGCTTACCACATCAGGTCGTCGGGCACCTTGAAGTTGGCGTAGGGGTCGTCCTCGACACTGCCGTCGGCGGCCTTCTGCTGTTCGTTGCAGACGATCACCACTGCCGGGTCGCGCAGCTGGATCTTCAGCGCAGCGGCCTGGGGAACGATCTCGTAGCGGCCTTCCAGCGTGACGATGGCCAGGCGGCCATTGCTCAGGTGTTCCAGGGTGGTCTTGTCCACGTGCAGCGTCTTGATCTTCTTGTCGTCGACGAAGTTGTAGGCGATGTCGCCGTTGTTCTTCGGCTGGCGGTTCATGGTGATGATCTGGCGGATCTGCGCGGCCACGGCCTTGAGCTCCGCCGCCTTGTTCTGCTCGCGGGCCAGGGCGCGGTCACGCTCGGCTTTCTCGGCCAGAGCCAGGCGCGCTGCGTCCTTGGCCTCGTCAATCACGCCAGCCTTGCTGTGCTGCTGCGCCCGCACCTGCTTGCGCTTTTCACTGTTGCTCTTCTTGAGCTGTTTTTCCTTGACCAGGCCGGCCTTGAGTAATTGTTCCTGCAGAGAAATTGCCACGGGGTGCCTCGTTCGAATCCAGAGTGTTGCAAGGGCAGGCAGGTTACCGTGGCGCCAACGGGTCTGCCAGTGGTTTGTGGGAGCGGGCCTGGTGGGGGCGGGTCTGGTGGGAGCGGGCCTGCCCGCGAACAGTTCGCTTGCAAGCAAGCTCCCACAGACTGAACAGTTCGCTTGCAAGCAAGCTCCCACAGACCCTTAGCGCCGCGCCGGGCGGCTGAAGCGGAAACCGTAGCTGACATCGCTGGTGGCCGCCGCCGCACCGTTGTCATGGCGCGGGGCGTAGCGCAGGGCGGTCACCGCTGCGGTCACGGCAGCGGCGAGTTCCGCCTCGGTGCCATCGGGCACGCGTACGTTCTGTACGAAGCCCTCGGCATCGACGTCGAAGCGCAGGGCCACTTCGCCGCTCTCCCACAACGGGCTGGCCAGCTCGGGGCGGTAGATCAGCGTAGGTGCTGTGCTGCCGGCACCAAGATTCTGCACATGGGGCGTGGCTGCGGCGCGCTGACCCAGGCGCTCGTGAGCCTCTACCAGTGCCATCAGGCTGTTGACGGAAAGCTGCCGCGCTTCCGGGAAGCGCTCGAAGGTGGCCAGAGATTCCTGCAGCGGACCAAGGGCGTCGGCGTAGTCTTCCTGCTGGATATGGTAACGGCCAATCCAGAATTGTGCCGTGGCCAGGCGCACGCGGGCGATGTCGTTGTCGATGGCGGCCAGATTGTCCCGCGCCATGGTGAAGTGTTCGATGGCTTCGCGCGGACGGTCGAGGCTGAATGCGGTAGTGCCCAGCTGGATGGCGATGATGGCGGTGAGAAAGGGGTCGGGCTCCGGTTGTCCTTCGGCGATCTCCAGAGCCCGGGCGTAATGGCCGCGGGCATCGGCGAACTCGCTGTTGGCCGTGGCGGAATCCCCGAGCGCCATCAGTGGGTCCACCAGTTCCAGCGCCTCGTCACCGTGCAGGTTTTCGGTGATCTCCAGCGCCTGTCCCAATACACGGGCGGCGGCATCGCCATCGGCCAGCACATTGACATAGTTCATGGCCAGTGCGGCGGTGGTGGCGTGGGCATCCCCCAGCACCTCCAGCGCCAGCTCGAAAGCCTCCCGTGCTGGTGCCTCGGCCTGGGCGCGCATCTGCGGCCCCTGGGCAATCAGTTCCTGATACTGACGATAAGCGGCATTCATGGCGGCGCGCTTCTCGTCGTCGGTCTGGGCGAAGGTGGCTGTGGAAACGGAGCAGGCGAGCAGGCAGGCAAGGGCGGTTGTGCGGCGCATGGGAAGGTCCTTTCAGAAAAGACTCTGGTTGTTGTGGGGCCGGGACTGCCGGCTCTTCTGGCAGTATACCGTTGCTCGTTTTTAGTACAACGACAGCGCGCGCTCCTTCTGCCTTGTCCACTGCCGCTGTCGTCGACAACAGTCGCCAGGAGAGACAAGCACGGTGCCCTTGGCTTACACTGCCGCCAGCTTTTTCCGCCGCCATCCGACAACAAGAACGAGGTTTCCATGTCCAGATCACGCTTTGCCGGCCTGCTGGCCGCGCTCAGTCTCAGCGCCATTGCCGGCGCCACCCACGCCGCCGAATTGTCCCTTGTCCGTTACGGCCCTGCAGGCCAGGAAAAACCGGGCCTGGTGGATGCCCAGGGGCAGTTGCACGACCTGTCTGCCCACATCACCGACATCACGCCCGACGTGCTCTCCGACGAGTCTCTGAATGCCATCGCCGCCATCCCGCTGGCCGACCTGCCGCTGGTGCAGGGCAGCCCGCGTTTCGGCGTGCCGCTGACCGGCATCGGCAAGATCATCGCCGTGGGCTTCAACTATGTGAACCACGCTGCCGAGATGCAGGTGGAGCTGCCCACCGAGCCGCTGATCTTCATGAAAGCCACGTCGGCGCTGACCGGTCCGTTTGATGACGTGATCCAGCCGCGCAACGGCCTCAAGCTGGACTACGAGTCCGAGCTGGTGATCGTCATCGGCAAGCGCGCCCAGTATGTGGCCGAGGCGGACGTGTTCGAGTACATCGCGGGATATACCGTTGGCCACGATGTTTCCGAGCGCGCCTTCCAGCGCGAGCGCGGCGGCCAGTTCACCAAGGGCAAGAGCGCCGACACGTTTGCACCCGTCGGCCCCTTGCTGGTAACGCGGGACAGCATTGACGACGTGCAGAATCTGGCCGTGTGGTCGGAAGTGAACGGCGAGATGCGGCAACAGGGCAACACAGCGGACATGGTGTTCGGCGTGGCGAAGATCGTCAGCCACCTGAGCGAGTTCATGACCCTGTACCCGGGCGACATCATCTTCACGGGAACGCCTGCGGGCGTGGGGGACGGGATGGTGCCGCCGGTATATCTGAAGCCGGGCGACGTGGTGCGGCTGGGCATCGAAGGACTCGATGAACAGCGCCAGACCATCGTGGCTCCGTTGTAGCACCGGTTCCAAGCCCCCGGGAACGCGGCCGG
>CAYWMC010000149.1:0-6463 GCA_964459345.1 uncultured Klebsiella sp.
CTGGGCGTGGCGGCCGCGCAATACTGGTCCGAAATGACAGGCGGCCTGTTTGCCTCCGCGCCCTACCATGCCCCGGCCGACCCTCTGGCGCGCGTCATGGCCTATATCGACTTTCGCAGCGAGCTGATCGACGGGCCGGTGGAAGGCTTCACCTGCCTGGTCGGCACCATGGTGCAGGAAGTGTTTGGCAGCAGCGATGCCATCCGCGCCGCCTGTGCCGAGTCCATTTTCGGACACGCGGCCACGCTCGAAGCGGACATCACGGAGGCCATGCGCCTCCACGGCGCCCCCCCGGGCGTCACCGCCGCGTCGCTGGCACAGCATACCCAGGCTGTGCTGCAGGGCGGCTTCATTCTCGCCAAGGCAACGGGGGATCCGGACGCTGCAAAGGCAATGGCGAGGGACACCGCAGCCCATCTGAAACGCTACTTCAGATTGCTGTTCGCAGACACCGACAGGCAGGACCCAACAACAAGACAAGGAGACTGACAATGAGTTATTTCGACGGCTTTGTAATTCCCGTGCCATCCGCCAACAAGGAAGCCTACCGCCGCGTAGCCGCCGAGATGGCCCCCATCTTCATGGAGCTCGGCGCGCTGCGCGTCGTGGAAGGCTGGAACGACGATGTGCAGCCCGGCAAGGTCAATGATTTCAGAACGGCAGTGATCGCCGAGAAGGACGAGGAAGTGGTGTTCTCCTTCGTCGAATGGCCCAGCAAGGCCGTGCGCGACGCCGCCCACGTGAAGATGATGGACGACCCGCGCATGGACAGCATGGACATGCCCTTCTCCGGCCAGCGTCTGATCTATGGTGGCTTCACCTCCCTGGTCGACACACTCACAGACGCCAAAGGAGCCTGAGCATGGGCGATCAACACGGCGACTTCATCTGGTACGAACTGCTGACCACCGACCCCGATGCCGCGCAGCGCTTCTACAGCAGCGTGGTGGGCTGGGACTTCGCGCCTTCGGGCATGCCCGGCGGCGATTACCGCTTCTTTTCCTACGCCGGCACGGGCATCGGCGGCATGCTGCACATCACGCCGGCCGACTGCGAGAAAGGCGCACGCCCCTCCTGGCTGGGCTATATCGGCGTGAATGATGTGGACGCCAGCACGGCGTCCATTCGCGACGCGGGCGGCACCGTGCTGATCCCGCCCACCGACATTCCCGGCGTCGGCCGCTTCGCGTTTCTGACCGACCCGCAGGGCCATCCGTTCTATGTGATGCGGGGCAGCTCTCCAGAGGCAAGTCACTCGTTCTCGACTGACGCCATCGGTCACTGCGTGTGGAACGAGCTCAACGCCCGCGACCACAAGGCCCTGCTGCCCTTCTATGGCCGCGAGTTCGGCTGGCAACCCGGCGAGTTCATGGACATGGGGCCCATGGGTGAGTACCGCTTCATCACCCAGAACGGCGTGAGCATCGGCGCCATGATGACGGTGACACCCGGCACCCAGGACCCGCAGTGGAGCTACTACTTCATGGTGACGGACATCGACGCCTCGGCTGCCAGCATCACAGCGGGCGGCGGGCAGATTCTGCATGGCCCGTCGGAAGTGCCTGGCAATCTCTACATGGTGCGTGGCCTCGACCCGCAGGGCGCCGAGTTCGCCCTGGTCGGCGCACGCCAGGCCACGGGAGCGCAATCATGAGCCGGGTGGCATCCTGCCTGTGGTTCGACACCCAGGCCAAAGAGGCCGCGGACTTCTACTGCAGCCTGTTCGACGATGCGCGCATCGACGCGGTGACGTATCACGGAGAGGGCATGCCGCTTCCCGCCGGCACGCCCCTGCTGGTGGAATTCACCCTGGCGGGCCAGCACTTCCAGGGCCTGAACGGCGGCCCGATGTTCCCGCAAAGTGAGGCTTTCTCCATCAGCGTGAGCTGTCGTGACCAGGCCGAACTGGACCACTTCTGGAACGCACTGACCGCCAACGGCGGCAAGGAAAGCATGTGTGGCTGGCTGAAGGACCGTTTCGGCGTGTCCTGGCAGATGGTACCGCAGCGCATGGGCGAACTGATGGCCAGCGGCGACGCTCCGGCCATTGGACGCATGATGGCGCGCATGATGAGCATGGGAAAACTGGACATCGCCGCGCTGGAAGCGGCCTATCACGGAGAAGGACAATGACTGGCAATGCAGAGAACGGTTTCGAGCTGAGCGTGGAGCGCTACATCGACGCGCCCCCGCATGTGGTGTGGAGCGTCTGGGTGGAGCGACTTGAGGAGTGGTTCTGCCCCAAGCCCTGGACCACCGAAGTGATCGCCATGGATCTGCGTCCGGGCGGGCGCACGGCGCTGCGCATGCGCGGCCCGAACGGCGAAGGCGGAGACATCATGGAAGGCGTGTATCTGGAAGTGATTCCCGGCCGCCGTATCGTGACGACTGACGCGTACCGTGAAGGCTGGATTCCGCAGAAACCGTTCATGACCGGCTTCTGGGAAATGCTGCCCGAGGGCAAGGGCACGCGTTACCGCGCCGGCGCGTGGCACTGGGACGAGGCCGCCATGCAGCAGCATGATCAGATGGGCTTCGTGCCGGGCTGGTCGGCGGTGGCGGATCAGCTGGCCGCGCTGGCGGAAGCAGAAGCAAAGGGCGGCTGACCCGCAAGCCTGCACGCCGCTGCACGTGCGCGGCCTGGCGCCATCAGAACAGGCTCGCGACTTTCACTTCGTCCAAAAGGTCCGGCCCGTCATTGCGCACGCTGTTCACGCGGGTGCTGACGGGCCAGGCACGGAAATCGCCGCGTGCCCCTGCGATCATCCCCTGCACCTGTTGCGCCGTGGTGGCTGGCGAGAGCCAGGCGTCGAAGTCTTCTTCCCGCAGCACCACCGGCATGCGGTGGTGAATGTGGGCGATGCCCGGTGCCGCCTCGCGTGACAGCAGCGCGCAGGACACCAGGGGCTCGGCGCCAGGTCGCTCCCACACCGCCCACAGGCCGGCAAAGGCAATCACCTCGTCCTCCACACTCGAGAAGAAATACGGCTGGCGCACCTGCTTGCCCGCCGCGCTGCGCACCAGCTGCTGTTCATTCCACTCATACCAGCCCCGCGCCGGCATCAGGCAGCGCATGGTGCGCAGGCTCTGGCGCCAGGTGGGCTTTTCAGCGGCTTCTTCCGAGCGGGCGTTGAAGGTCAGGGCGGGAAAGGTGTCCTTGCTCCACCACGCGGGCACCAGGCCCCAGCGGGCGCCGGTGAGCACGATGGCACCGTCGCCGTCCCGCACGATGATCGGCACCACCGTGGTGGGCGCGACATTGAACAGGGGCTGCGCCCAGCTCAGCCAGTTGCTGCGGTCGATGCGCCAGAACTGCTCCAGCGCCAGCTGGTCGGGGGGAACGTAGCGGCCACACATCGGCGTGCAGACTCCTTCTCAGGCCAGGTCCGGAAAGAGGCCCTTGACCCCGTTGGCGATGATCTCGATGGCGATGGCCGCGAGGATGAGGCCCATGATGCGGGCAAACACGTTCACGGCCGTCTGGCTCAGGTACTGCGAGATGTATTTGACCGAGCGGAACGCCAGGTACAGCAGCACGCACACGGCCACGATCACCAGGCCCACGATGGCATAGTGCAGCAGGCTGGCGTCGCGGTGGGCATAGAGGATCACAGTACTGATGGCACCCGGCCCGGCCAGCAGCGGAATGGCCAGGGGCACGACGGCGATGGAGCTCATGTGCTCGCTCTCCAGCGCTTCCTCGTCCGTGCGCTTCACCCCGGTGGTGCGGGCATGCATCATCGAGATGGCCATCAGCAGAATCAGAATGCCCCCCGCCACGCGGAAGGAGCTGATGGTGATGCCGAAGAAATCCAGAATGGCCTCGCCCAGAATCAGCGCCGCCATCAGGATCAGGAACACCGCCCAGGTGGTAGTGCGGTAGATCTGGCGGCGGTCCTTGTCGTCCAGGCCCGTGGTCAGGGAAATGAAGATGGGCACGGCGCCGATGGGGTTCACGATGGCGATCAGGCCGATCAGCATCTTGGTGTATTCGGTGTACTCGATCATGACGCGACCCCTTGCAGCACATTCCAGAGAATCAGACCGGCGAAGCCCGCCAGCACGGCGCTGGACAGGCGTTTGAGCAGCAGATCATGGCGGGCCCCGGCGGCGGCGCCGATCACGACGCCCAGCAGCAGCCAGGCGCTGGCCACCAGCAGGATGATGCCCGTGAGCGCCAGCAGATACCAGTGCAGCTGCGGACTCTGCAGGGGCAGGATGCTGAGTGCCAGCACGAAGGCCTTGGGATTGAGCAGGGTGATCACGAACACGCGGGCGGGCGCGATCAGCCCCGCACCGGTCTGCGCCGCGCCGGGGCGTCGCCACAGACGCACCGCCAGCAGAGCGATGTAGAACGCCACCACCAGTGCCAGGACGTCTCCCAGCCAGGGCACCGCGCGCAGCACGGGCTGCAGCACCAGCAGAATCAGCGAGATCGCCACCCCGTATCCCGCCGTGGCCGCCAGCACCAGAAGCAGGCCGCGACGCAGGCCGCGCTCCGCGCCGCCGATCCACAGCAGCGCGTTGGTGGGGCCGGGGGCAAGCAGCAGGATGAGGGCGGCGAGGGCGAAAGTCAGGGGAGTGGTCACAGGCAGGGGGTCCGGTCGTCAAGGTGCGGGCGATTCTCGCACACATTGCCACAATCCAGCGATTGCATGCCCTGTCGGGCCTGCCTACTATGTGATCAAACCGCCAGCAACAACAAGAACAGGATGCACACCATGGCCCGCACCCCCGCCCCTGCCGACTGGCAGGACGATCTGCGCCCCCTGCCGCAGACCAGCTGGAACTACGACACCGCCGCCCACCTGCTGGAACGCGCCGGCTTTGGCGGCACGCCGCAGCAGATCCAGACGCTGGAAGCCATGGGCGTCACCGGCGCCGTGCGCCACCTGGTGCATTTCCAGAATGTCGACAACAGCCATCTTGAGCCCTTCGACCACTCCGGCGTTCACGACGCGGGGCTGGAACCGTTTCCCCCCAGCCGTCCAGCGGTGACCGAGATGGCCAAGGCCACGGGCCAGGCCCTGGGCATGCAGGTAAAAGCCGGCGGCAACCGCCCGCTGCAGCCCATCGTCAACAAGTTCTTCTACTGGCTGCGCGCCAGCGTGCTGGAGACCGACCGCGTGGCCTACTGGTGGGCCAACCGCATGGTGGCCAGCAATGCACCGCTGCAGGAAAAGATGGCGCTGTTCTGGCACGGGCATTTCGCCGTGAACGAGAGCAAGGTGCGCGACTACCGCAAGCTGCTCAACGAGCTGCTGCTGTTCCACGCACAGGGCACAGGCAACTTCCGCGAGCTGATGATCGCCGTGGCAGAAGACCCGGCCATGCTGTCCTTCCTCGATGCCGGCGTGAACGTGAAGGGCGCGCCCAACGAGAACTTCGCCCGCGAGATCATGGAGCTGTTCACCATGGGCGTGGGCCACTACAGCGAGACCGACATCCGCGAGGCCGCCCGCGCCTTCACCGGCTGGAACTACGTGGACCTGCAGTTTGTGGTCAATGCCGATCAGCATGACGACGGCGAGAAGTCCTTCCTCGGCCGCACCGGCAATTTCGACGGCGAAGACATCATCCGCATCATCATGGAACAGCCGGTCACGGCGGAGTACATCGCCGGCAAGCTCTACCGCTTCTTCGTGCGCGAAGAACTGAGCCCGGCTGTGCAGACCCAACTTGGCACTGTGCTGCGCGACGCCGACTACGAGATCGCGCCGCTGCTGGAAGCGCTGTTCCTTTCTCGGGATTTCTACAGCAATCCTTCCGTGGGTACCCAGATCAAGAGCCCCGTGCAGCTGGCCGTGTCCGCCTATCGCAGCCTGGGCCTGCAGGACGTGCCTGGCGTCCCCGATTTCAACCGCTCCACCGGCGCGCTGGGGCAGGCGCTGTTCCGTCCGCCCACGGTGGCTGGCTGGGCAGGCGGACGCAGCTGGATGACCCCGGGACTGCTGCTGGAGCGCGGCAATTTCGCGCGGGACGTGCTGTTTCCGGACATCAACTTCCTGCCCTCTGACCGCTACAACAACGGCGAAGACATCCGCAGCGTGGCCGAGCGCATCCGCCAGGGCCTGGACATCACCAGTGCCACCCAGCCGTCCATCGGCGAGGGCGCGATCATGGCCGAGTCGAACGTGCTGGCCGACCGGGACGAAGACTTCAACACCCGCTACGGCAGTTTCCGCGGCTGGCAGATGGCCATCGAGAAGGTGAAGCCGATCCCGCGCCACTTCGCCCGGGTGGACCTGAGCCGCATGGTGGTGGAGGCCGATCTGCAGAACACTGACGCAGTGGTGGATTACTTCATCGAACGCTTCATGCGCGTGCCCCCAGGCGCGGCCGCCCGGCAGACCATGGTGGCGTTTCTCGACAAGGAGCTGGGCACCAGCGACATCGCACGGGCACAGACTTACATGGAAGACGGGCTGCGCATGCTGCTGCATGTGGTGATGAGCCAGCCGGA
>CAYWMC010000150.1:0-6379 GCA_964459345.1 uncultured Klebsiella sp.
TGCGGGTCAGTCGCAGAACGCGGTGCCCGCCGCCCGGGGCCGGGTTCGAGCACCATCGCCGTTCGCTTGCAAGCAAGCTCCTACAGGTTACGGTTGGAACATGTACGAGAACTTCACGAAGATCTGGTCGCCATCCTTCTTCAGGTCATTGGTGACCACCACTTCGCGCTCGTCTTCCACTTCGATGATGTCGAAGTTGCTCTGATTGCTGTTGTAGCCCACATACAGCGCAGACCACGGGTTGATCACGTAGCGCAGCAGGATGTCGAAGTTCAGGTTCTCGTCATCCACCAGACGTGTGTTCGGGCCTGCATCCGTCTTCTCATACTGGGTGATGAAGCGCAGCGACATCTCGCGGGTGAACTGATAGTTCCAGCTGCTGCGGAAGATCTCGTTGGTGAACACCTTGCCGCCGCGACCGTCCAGCTCGGACGTCACGTAGGAGTTGTCCACGCGCAGACGCTCGATGGGGCGCCACAGCACGCTCAGGTCCACGCGCTGAGTGTCGGCCACCGAGGGCATCACGCCACGGCGCGGCACCAGGTTCAGCGCCGTGCCTGTGCGGAAGCTGGCGTCGAAGGTCAGCGAAGACAGCGACGTGTTGCGGTAACGTGCGCTCATGTTGTCGTAGCCATAGGCGACGGGACGAGTCAGGCCGGCGAAGTCGATCGGGCGCAGCACTTCGGTGATGTCCTGCGCGCCCAGGGTGATGCGGCTGGTGGCGTACACCCAGTTGACGCTCGGCGACACTTCGGAATACACCTTGATGCCGTCCTTGTCGTCCTGATACACGAACATGACGCCTGGCGCCCAGTTGTTCAGGTTCGAATTCTCGGGATAGAACTGGTAGTCATTGCGCCAGTGTATGCCCGAGATGTCGGACTTGAAGAAGCGGTTCTGGAAGCCCAGCTGCGCACGGAAGTCGGCGTCGGTGTCCACGAAGTGGAAGTGGGTGTTGTAGCCACGGCCCACGCGGTCCACGCGGATGTTGCGCTGGATGCCGGTCAGCTCGGCGCCGCCGAAGGTAGGCTCCGTGTCAGCGGCGATGAATTCCAGGTTGGTCACCCAGTTCTCGTTGATGCGGAACTTGCCGTCGGTGCTCAGCACGCGGTTGTAGCCATCGACCAGCTCGCGGTCGGTCATCATCATGCCCACGCGGTCCTGACCCTGCAGGTCACGGTAGGCGCGGAACACGCCGATGGTGGCTTTCTCGCCATTGAGCGGATCGGTCGCGGCACGGTTCAGGCCCGGGGCCTCGTCGTTCATCAGGATGGTGCCGAAGCCCCACTGACCAGCGCGACCGGTCAGACGCAGTCCGCCTTCGGGGTCAACGATGCGGCGGGTAAACAGCAGGATCGAGTCGGTGGCGAAGAAGTCTGCGTTCTCCACGAAGAACGGGCGACGCTCGGGGTACTGCACTTCGAAGCGCTCGTTGACGGTGACCTGAGGCTCGTCCGACTCGACCTGCGAGAAGTCCGGATTCAGTGTCAGGTCCAGCACCCAGGAATCGTTGAACACGAACTTGGCATCGACGCCCACGTCGTATTCCTTGTCGCTTTCCATCAGCGGGCCGCCTGCAGCGCGGGGGTTGATCGCCTCGACGTCTCGTGCGAACAGGAATGGCACGATCTGCGTGTTGCTGCCGGGAGAGACATTGCGGATGCCAGTCATCATTGCGGTCTGGTTCAAACGACCGTCAACGCTGATGGAGTAGGGTGGCCAGAAGCTTTCCTCGCTCAGGCGTGGAATCTGGCGGCTGGCCTGCACGCGCCACACCTGGTCCTGCGCATCGGGGAAACGCAGACCGCGCAGTGGCACGCGGATGCTGACCATGTAGCCCTGTTCGTTCACTTCGCCGTCGCTGTCCCACACGGCTTCCCAGGTGGTGTCGAAACCGGCGCGGTTCGAGAAGCCTTCCGTCCAGCGGGCATCCCACTGCACGCCCAGCGGGGTGACGCGGAAGGTGTAGGCGGTGCGCTGGTCGTTGAAGGTGTCGATGGTCAGCTCGACGGTGTCGTCGCCGCTGATGTTCTCGCGGGATGCGAGGTTGGCGCGGATCTGCGACGGGTCGGTGTCGAAGGCCAGAAACACGGCATACAGCGCGCGTTCGTCATAGCCCAGGTAGACCTCGGTGCGCTGGGACGCCGGCGCCCCATCGGTAGGTTCACGCTGGACGAAATTCTCCATCTTGGACATCTGCCGCGCCAGGGCGGTCGCGGGCGTCATGCCGGCGAAGTCGCTGAGCGAGGGTTCCTGCGCGATGAGCGGGATGGAAATGCTGGGGGCGGCGTCTGCTGCGTACGTGGCTGCTGGCAGAGCCAGGGCGAGCGCGCATACGAACAGACCGGACATGAAACGGGATACAGGCATTGCGTTCTCTCCACCGGGATTGCTTTTGTTTGGTGTCTACTTTTGGTAGCCGGGGGCTTGGTTGCCCCTCTGTGTGATCGCGGCGGAAGTTAGCACGAATGGTGCACTCAATCAGTCACTTTTTGTCACGCACGCACCGCTTCAGGGCGTCAGCAGCGGGTTGCCGAAGCGCTCGCGGTAGCGCTGCCCGATGAGCGTGGCGCCCACATTGTTGAGATGACTTTCGTCGCGGTACAGCGGCGTGCCGTCCAGGACAGTCTGGCAGCGCTGCGCATCGCACAGCACGGCGGCCGGGTCGATCCATTGCAGCTGCGGATGACGCGCCTGGGCCAGCGCCTTGAAGCGGGAGAAGGCCTGGCCCCGTTCGCGCACCCGGGCGGCGTCGATCGCGCAGTCGGGCATGTTCTTGAGCAGGCAGTGGGCATAGCTGGCGGAGGGCAGCTCGGGCACGTCTTCCAGCATGATTACCCGGTGCCCGCGGGCCACCAGCCAGTCCAGTGCGTCCAGGAAATACGTCTCGAAGGCGGGGTTCTCCAGATAGGCGTTCCACCAGGCACCCACAAAGACAGTCATGGGGCGCTGGCTCAAATAAGCCTCCAGGGCGGTGTTGCGGTCGATCTTTTCCTGATTGCCGTCGAAGGCGATGCTGGTCTGGTCTGCGCGCACGAAGGGGTTCGAGGCCCGTGTCACCATCAGCATCGACAGCTCGGCTTCCTCCAGGAAGGCTTCCATGAAACCGATCAGGGCCGTGGCATGGGAATCGCCGATCAGCACGCTGTCGGGCTGGCCATCGCTGGCGGGTGCGCCGAACAGGCAGGCCTCGCTCTGGCCGAAGGCGTACTCCTCGCCCTTGAAGCATTCCTCATAGAGATCGGCGGCATTGTGCTGCGAGATGATCTGGTAGAGCTCGCGGCGCTCGGGCGATATGCGGAAGCTGATGTCGTCGGCGATGCGGATGGTGGACTGGATGAGCCAGATCAGCACGGCCGGCGCCAGCAACAGCAGCAGGGCAGATTTCTTCAGGCTCCAGGGCCGGTAGCGGAAGCGGTTCTCCACGAAGCGGAAACTGAGCCACGACAGCAGCAGCACCCCGGCCAGCATCAGCAGGCGCAGCGGCCAGGTCAGTTCGATGAGCTGGTAGTGCAGCAGCGCCACCGGGGGCCAGTGCCACAGATACACGGAATAGGAGATGCCCCCCAGAAACACCATGGCGCGCAGGCTCAGCAGCCGCCCGACAAAGGTATCCGGATGGTGCTGACCGGCCCACAGGATCAGGGCGGCGCCCGCCGTCGGCCACAAGGCGTTGTAGCCAGGGAAGTGGGCGTTGCTGTCCAGCCACAGGGCGGTGGCGAGGATCAGTGCCAGTCCCGCGCCTGCCAGTGTCTGGGCCACGGGTCGGCCCATGGACTGCAGCCGGGTGCCGAACAACGCCGCACCGGCCCCCAGCAGCAGTTCGAAGACGCGGGCAGGCAGCAGGTAGTAGGCGGCTTCGCGCTGGGTCTCGGCCATCCAGACCGAGAGTGCCAGGGCCGCCAGCCACAGCAGGGCGAACGGCCAGAACGGCAGCCGGCCCTTGGTCACGCGCCACACCACCAGCAGCAGCGCCGGCCACAGCAGGTAGAACTGTTCTTCCACGGCCAGTGACCAGGTGTGCAGCAGCGTCAGCGCCTGGGCTTCCGGCGCGAAATACTGACTCAGCTCGCCGTAGTAATAGACATTGCTCAGCCCCAGCAGCGAGGCCAGCCAGCTCTTGGTGAACAGGTAGTAGTCATCGTCCAGATAGAACGGCGAGATCATCAGGAAGCTGGCGGTGGACACCAGCAGGAACACCGGCACCAGCCGCCGCAGCCGCCGTGCATAGAATTCGCTGAAGCGGAAACTGCCGGCGCTCATGGCGCGCACCAGAAGCTGGGTGATCACGAAGCCGGAGATGACGAAGAACACGTCCACGCCGACGAAGCCGCCGGTGAGCCACGGAAACTGGTAGTGATAGGCCACCACCAGCAGCACGGCAAGGGCGCGCAGACCCTCGATGTCGGGGCGCAGCGCGTGGGCAGGGGGCGTGGAATTGGCAGTGTTCATGCAGTGTGTTCGGCCATCCGGCGGCAGGCAAAGGAGCGGCAAGGGTAGCAGGAAACCCCGGCGCGACAAGTCTGGCATTGCCCCGAGCGGCAGCCCGTGGGTTACAATCCGGGCAATTCAGCGATCTTCCAGAAGGAAACCCCTTATGCCATCTGCGTTGCCTTGTCGTACTTTCCGCGCCCCCCGTGGCACTGCCTGCCGAGCCCTGCGCCTGGCGCTTGGCCTGTTGACCATGGCTGTCAGTGCGCCGCTGCTGGCTCAAGCGGCCGGGCCGGTGGCCGTGGCCGACGAGGTGGCGGCCCAGTTTGCCCTGGTGGCCGCCGACCCGCGTGTGCAGCAAGGCCTGCAGGAAATTGCAGCCGCAGAGCCGGAAACCCTGGCCGAACAGGTGCGGCTGACCGAGATTCCCGCGCCGCCCTTCCAGGAGCAGCGCCGCGCGGAATATTACCTGGAGCAGATGCGCCAGCGTGGCCTGGCGGACGCCTACATCGATTCGGAGGGCAATGTCATCGGTGTGCGCCGGGGCACGGGGGACGGCCCTCTGTTCGTGATCGCCGCGCATCTGGACACGGTATTCCCGCTGGAGACGGATGTGTCAGTGGAGATCCGCGACGGGCGCTACTACGCCCCGGGCATCAGTGACGACGGACGCGGCCTGACCGCCCTGTTGACGCTGATCGACACCATCACCCGCAACAATATCCCCACGGTGGGCGACATCATGTTCGTGGGCAACGTGGGCGAGGAGGGGCAGGGCGACCTGCGCGGCATCAAGGCCATCTTCCGCGACCATCCGGACATCGACGGCTTCGTGTCCATCGACGGCTCGGGCCTGACCCGCATGACTACGGGCGGCACCGGCAGCCGCCGCTTCGCGGTCGAATTCACCGGCCCGGGCGGGCACTCGTTCAGCGCCTTCGGTCTGGTCAGCGCCATTCATGCCATGGGGCGCGCCATCACGAAGATCGGCGATCTGCAGGTGCCCGAGACGCCCCGCACCACCTTCACTGTGGGCACGGTGACTGGCGGCACCTCGGTGAACTCCATCGCGGCGGATGCGATGTTCGAACTGGACATGCGCTCGAACGACGCCGCCGAGCTGGCGCGTCTGGAGGCGCGGGTGCGGGAAGTCACTCAGGCGGCTGTGCAGGAGGAGAACGCGCGCTGGAACAACATTGGCGAGATCACGGTGAATTTTCGTCTGATCGGCGATCGTCCCACGTGCGGCACGGCGTCAGAACAGCCGCTGGTGCAGGTGGCGGCGCTGGCCTTCGAGGCAGTGGGTTCGCCGCTGGAGGCGCTGCGGATATCCAGCACGGATTCCAATATTCCGATGTCGCTGGGCATTCCGGCGATCACCATCGGGGGCGGCGGCTCCAGTGGTGGGGAACATGCGCCGGAAGAGTGGTACGACCCGACCAACTCCCATCTGGGGCCGCAACTGGCGCTGTTGCTGACCCTGGGGCTGGTGGGTATCGAAGGGGTAAGCACGCCGCAGTTGTGAAGCGGGGCGTGGCACTGCGGGTGGGCGTGGGACTTGTGGGACTTTGGAACTGTGGGAGCGGGCTGGCCCGCGAACTGTCATCCAAGGAGTCGATAGGCATCGCCTGAATTAGCGCCAGCGAATTGTCTGGGCCGGCAGTTCGCGAGCAGGGCTCGCTCCCACAGTTCCAAAGTCCCACGAATCCCGCTCGCACGGCAGTTTCTCTCCTCACTTCTGGGCGAAGAGGGGGTCAGTCGCAGAACAGCCTGACCACCCCCCAACGCCGGGATCATGTCGCTACGCGCGCGATCAATCGTCCAGGAAACTTCTCAGGTGATCGGAACGCGTCGGGTGCCGCAGCTTGCGCAGCGCCTTCGCTTCGATCTGACGGATGCGCTCGCGGGTGACATCGAACTGCTTGCCGACTTCTTCCAGCGTGTGGTC
>CAYWMC010000151.1:0-6364 GCA_964459345.1 uncultured Klebsiella sp.
TGTCGAAGAAGTACTGATAGGAGTAGACGATGTTCTCTTCGCGCAGATTCCACGCCAGCCGGCGGTACAGGGTAGCCTTCTGGGCGGTGGTCAGATTGAGATGATCCTGCCAGACGCTGCGCTGCTCGCGCTCATAACGTCCGAACTCCCACCCCGGCGGCGATACGCCCAGCTGGTAGTTCAGAATGCCGCGGAAAAAATTGGAGGCAAAAGTGACATTGCCGACGCTGGCGTCGAACAGGCCCCAGTTGAACACGAGATCGGAATTGCTGGAGCGATCCACCACCCGCAGAGCCGTGTGCCCGAAGTTGTCCCAGATGTTGTTGCCGACATCGACGGTGACGAGATAGAAGTCGACCTGACTCAAATCGGCAGGCAGACGGATGGACTGCGGGTTGGTGATTTCCGGCAACACCAGCCCCTCTGCTTCGTCCGCGGCATGCACACCGACGCCAGCCAGCAGACAACTGGCCGCCACTGCCAGCGTTCGCAGAAGTCTGGCCACTCGTCCTGTGCAGCGCTGCATGCAGGGAATGAGGCTGAATTTAGCGTCGAAAGGAGTCAATGATCGATGAACTGCCGTGAGGATCGGGTTATTGGGCCACGCCCGTGTGGGTCGAGTGGCAGCAATCATATCAAACAAACCAGTCCGATCAAGCAAGGATTTTAAATAGCCACATGAAGAAGCTCATGTAAGCTCAGGATTCATCGAAAGTAATTTTTCAGTGAATGGCATCCCACGGCATCGGCAGACCACGCACCGCTCGCAATTTGCACACCTTGAGCCAGTAGTTCATCACAAAGCGCTGATCACGGGCCAGATTCAACAGCCGCTGGCGGATCTCATGCACAGTGGTATGCGGCAGGTGCGCGGCAATCTGCCAGATCTCCTGTTCCTGCACGGAGGCATCCAGCACGCCATTGTAAGTCTCTGAAAAATCTTGGTTTCGTACGTTTTGATTCATGCTCATGTTCGTTCTCGCTCTAGGATTTCAGGTCATCTACAGGTGTTGCTCAGTCATGTACTGTATATGTATACACTATCTATTTATACAGTACAACACTGTATGAGGTGCAGACGAGTGCCCGGAAACGCTGTGCTAAACTCGGCGCATCGCCCCTGCAAGCGGGCGCCTGCTGCAAGGGGACAAGATGAAGTCAGAACTGCAATCGCCACCCATGAATGGCGCCCGCGCCCTCATTGAAACCCTCGTACGCTGCGGCGTGGACCTGTGCATCGCCAATCCGGGTACCTCCGAGATGCATCTTGTGCAGGCGCTGGACCAGGTACCAGGCATGCGTTCGGTGCTGACGCTGTTCGAGGGCGTGTGCAGCGGGGCGGCGGATGGCTACGGGCGCATGACGGGCAGGCCGGCCGCGACACTCCTGCACCTTGGCCCCGGCCTGGCCAATGCCATCGCGAATCTGCACAACGCCCGCAAGGCCGGCACGCCGCTGCTCAACATCGTTGGCAATCACCCCCAGTACCACATGGGCTATGACGCCCCGCTGACCTCCGACATCGACACGCTTGCTCGCAATTTTTCGGCATGGATCAAGTCCTGCAGCACGGCAGCCACCCTGGCGCAGGATGGTGTCGATGCCGTGACTGCCACCCTGCGGGCCAACCCCGGCTCCCTCGGCCAGATCGCCACACTGATCATGGGCGCCGACGCCGCCTGGGGAGCGTCACCCGGGCCGGCTCTGCCTGCGCCTGTCCCACGTCGCGCCACCGTCGAGCCAGAGCATGCCGAGTCCATCGCCCGCCTGCTGGCGCGTGGCGAGAATGCCGTGCTTCTGCTGGAGCATGGGGCATTGAGCCCGGAGGCGCTGGCAGCAGCCTCACGCATCAGCGGCAAGACTGGCTGCCGGCTCATCACCGGCACGTTCCCAGCCCGAATCGATGGCGGTCCGGGAGCCGTGCGGGTCGAGCGCATGCCCTATTTCCCCGAGCAGATTCTCGCGACGCTGGAAGGTGCCCGTCATCTGATTCTGGTGGGGGCTCAGGCGCCCGCCAGCTTCTTTGCGTACGAGTCCATTTCCGGACGCCCCATTCCAGAAGACTGCCGCGTCCATGTCCTGGCACGCATCGAGGAAGATGCGCTGGATGCCCTCACGCAGGTGGCGGAAGCTCTGCAGGCCCCCAGCACGCTCGTGCGCCGCTTCGAGCGCACAGACCTGCCCATGCCCTCCGGAATGCTCTCGACGCGCAGTATCTCCCAGGCAGTGGCCATCACCCTGCCCGAGAACGCCATCGTGGCGACAGACTCCGGTGGCGGCAATGCAGCCTATCCGCTGTGTCAGGGCGCCGTTCCGCATTCCTGGCTGAGCCTGACCGGTGGTTCGATTGGCCAGGGCGGCCCGGCGGCAACAGGCGCGGCGCTGGCGTGTCCGGAGCGTCGCGTGCTGGCCTTGCTGGGCGACGGCGGCGCGGCCTATACCATTCAGTGTCTGTGGACACAGGCGCGGGAGAGCCTGAATGTCACCACCGTGATCTACGCCAACCGCAGCTACAACATTCTGAATGTGGAGTACGCCCGGCTGGGGGTCTCCGAAGTGGGCGAGGTTGCCGCCAGTCTGTTCGACATCGGCAACCCGGTGATCGACTGGGTGGCTCTGGCAAAAGGGTTTGGAGTGCCCGCCGCCGTGGCTCGCACGGCAGAGGAATTGATGGACTTGCTGGAGCGCAGTTATCAGGAGCCGGGGCCATTCCTGATTCAAGCGCAGTGCTGAGGAATCGGAAATGAAAGAGTGCTGCCTGGAGACGAGTGAGGAAGTCCGCCAGTCTTTGGCGAGAAAGCGCAGACTCTTTTAGTCCTGCACGACACGCTGACTGGCAAGCTTCTGATATTGAACACTTTTATTTATGGCACGAAATTCGCTAATTCCTGCCCACACCGGGAATTTTCCCACTTGCACAGGAGGCGCTACCGTCGCTCAATGAAACTACTCTCCGCTTTGCTCACTTTCGTGATTGTCTGCGCCATCATTCTGATGATGATTCCCGTGCTGACCGCCGGGCTCGCCCTGCTGGTGGTGGCGGGATGCTTCTTCGTGTGGTTCCTGCCGATCCTGCTCATCATGGGGTCTGATGTGACCAGCGGCGGCGAGAAATTCGCGTGGATTCTGGCCATCGTGTTCCTGTCGTGGTTTGCGTGGATATTCTACTTCCTGCTGGCGCCCCTCAAGCCGCGGGACCGGCTGCGCTACTGAGAGCCAGCCCTTCAGTCTTCGTCTTCCTCATCATCGTCGTCGGGCGTCGCCACATCCACCACGGCGCCCGCCACCTTGAATGGCACTTTCGCGACTTCCAGTGTGACATCCACGGCAGTGCCTACCACGGTGCCCAGGCATCCTGTCAGCAACAGCAGTGCAGTGCAGAGCAAGGTCCGCAAGGTGGTTCGGGAAAGCAGGTGTCGAGTCATCGCGGGTGTCCTTCAGCGCGGCGCCGCTGCCAGCGGCAGGATGCGCTCCAGCCCCCGGCCGGTACGCACCATGGTTGAGAATTCGTCGGCCAGTCTGGCACTTTCCGACAGTACAGTCTGCCAGTACGCGAAGCGCGTGGCGTCGTCGAGCGTTTCAAAATCCTTGCGATCCGGAATCTTGCCATAGGGCAGGCTGGCCACAAAGGCAGGCGAAGGCGCCAGGACCAGCACATTGGCAAAGTGTGCCGGATCGGCCCGTCGCCACGGCAGTGACTTGTCGAACCAGCCCGGCGTGAACCGTGAATAGAAATGCGGATAGAGCACCAGTCCCTCGCCCAGCCGCAGTGGCGCATCAAAGTGATAGTCGGTGATGCCACCATCGCGGTAGACGCCGCGCGGCGCTCCCGGTATATCACGCACGCCATCGATGATGATGGGAATAGCGCCACTGGCCAGAAGCGCTTGCGCGACATTGTCGGGACGCAGTGGCACGCAGGCCGTATTGAACTCACGCCACTGCTGCACCGCCTGCGACACAGGCCCCCCGTGAAACACCACACGCTGGAAGAACTGCCCGAGCAGGCGGCGACTCAGTGCATTGCCCACGGCGCTCAGCCCCAGCCCGGCGCCGAGCAGCAGCTTGCGATCGGAGCTGACCAGCCTGCGTGCCCGGTCGGCCACGATGTGCACGCGTACCAGGGGATTGCCAGCGATCTGGGCGGCCCCGTCCGGGCCAAGCACCAGGCTCACCAGACGCACCGCGGCTGCCGTGATTTCCTGCGCCGTTGGTCGCGCGGAGTAACGTTCCCGGGAATAGTGCCAGGCCAGCCGGTCGATACCCGCCAGGGGATCCGCGAGTCCGAGACAGCTCAGTCGCCATGCACCCGCCGACGAGCCGATGGTTTCCAGTGGCTCCCGGCGCCCGGCAAAGAACTCCCCCGCCAGATAGCGGTCCAGGCCATAGAGAACAAACCATTTCGGTCCTCCAGACGCGCCCACGATGGTGCGGAACTGCTCAGGGCTCAGGCCATCGCGCTGTATGGCTCTCAGCGCCACCGGGCCGGCATACAATTGCAAGGCAGTCATCGGGTTGGATTCCTGGCAGGCGGCGATTCGAACGAGAAGGAATTGCAGATGTCGATGAACTGCCGGGCTCCCGTGGAGAGCAGCCGTCGCCTGCGAAAGTAGAGCCCGAAGGTCAGATCGATGTGCGAGAAGTCCAGGCCCTGCAGAGGCACGAAGTCGGCACACACGGCATTGGCCTGCAACACGCGCTCGTCCACGTAGCACATGCCGATGTTCTTGGCCGCCATGTTCAGACGCAGGGACAGGTTGCTGATCTCCCAGATAGTGCCGAACTCGTTGCGCAGCTTCTCGATGGCGGGACGCACATCAGGGTCCTCCAGATGGGAAACCATGAGAGGAATTTCCCGGATGGTGTTCTCCGGGTCCTCCAACAGGCGTGCCAGACGGGGATGAAAGCGACTGATCACCAACTTGCGGGACTCGTGAAACAGCGGCACCGTCTCCAGCAGCGCGGGCATCTGCTGCTGGAAAGGGCCGAAGCCCAGCTCCAGCGAGTCGGCCAGCACGCCCTGAATGATCTTGCGGCTGGGCATCACGTCCACCTTCAGGCGCGTCAGTGGATTGCTGTCGCAATAGTCTTCCAGCAACTCGTTGCCGAACAGCTGGCTGACCGAGCCGCTCATGGCAATCTGCAGCGTGGACGCCACACCCTGGCGGATGTCGGCGATGTCCGCCAGCACCGCGTGCTCTTCCTGCAGAACCCGCGCGGCATAGGCCTGCAGGCGCGTGCCGGACTCCGTCAGAGCGATGGGTTTGCCCCGCTCGATCAACCGGGTGCCAAGCTTGCGCTCCAGGCTAGCGATGGTCTGACTGACCGCCGACTGCGTAACGTAGAGGCGATCGGCAGCCGTCTTGAATCCGCCAGTATCGCAAACGGTCTTGAAGACGCGTATTTCCTGAGTTTCAAGATGTGAAGACAACATGCCGAGGGGTCTCTTTACGGTATCTCAACCGAGCCATTTTGATAAGCATACCTTAATCACCAATAAGCAGCGCTAATTTTACCGTCAAAATGGCCATTCCTATAATAGCCGCCAGCCGTGTCCGGTCGGACCTGCACACTGTTCAGAAAAGGATCGAAAAATGACCGTCGAATACTCCAAAGGCCTTGAAGGCGTCATCGCCGACGAAACCAGCATCAGCAACGTGGAAGGCGACATCGGCCGCTTGAGTTATCGCGGCTATCCCATCGAACAACTGGTGCAACAGCCTTTCACCCGCGTGGTGTGGCTGGTGCTGTTCGGCGAGCTGGCAAGCCCCGGGGAAGAAGTGCGACTGCAGCAGTATCTGCAACACAACGGCGCTCTGAGCGCAGGCGAGATTGCGACGCTGCAGAGTCTGCCGCGCGATCTGCACAGCATGCGCATGCTGCAGACCATGATTCCCATGCTGAACACTGCGCCCGTCGGCCCGCAGGAGCTGCCATTCACGAATCCAGACGGCTATCGTGGCCTGTCGGTGGTCGCCAAGATCCCGACCCTGCTCGCCACATTCCGCCGCCTGCAAGTGGCCAACGAAGTGCCTGTGTATGATGCCGGCAAACAGTACCTCGCCAATTTCCTGACCATGTTCCACAACAAGCCAGCAACCCCCGAGCATGTACATTGCCTGGCGCGTCTGCAGATTCTGCAGCTGGAACACAGCTTCAATGCCGGCACCTTCACCTGTCGCGTGACCGCGAGCACGCTGGCGCCGGTGGAATCCGCGCTGTCTTCCGCAGTCGGTGCGCTCTACGGCACGCTGCACGGCGGCGCCGACGAAGCGGCTCTGAACGAGGCTATCAAGGTGGGCTCGCCCGACAAGGCCCGCGCCTATGTGCTGGACCTGCTGGCCAACAAGGGCCGCCTGATGGG
>CAYWMC010000152.1:0-6319 GCA_964459345.1 uncultured Klebsiella sp.
GGAACGCCATCACCGACGTGGCCGGCGTGCGCGTGGGCCAGGTGACCCTCATGGAGGGCGCCAGCATCCGCACCGGTGTCACGGCCATCCTGCCCCATGGCGGCAATCTGTTTCAGGACAAGGTGCCTGCCGGATTCTCCCAGGGCAATGGTTTCGGCAAGATGATGGGCACCACGCAGATTCTCGAGCTGGGCGAAATTGAAACGCCCATTCTGCTGACCAATACGCTGAGCGTGCCCGAGGCAGCGGCAGGCATCATCGAGTGGACGCTGCAGCAGGCCGGCAACGAAGAAGTGAGGTCCGTGAACGCGGTGGTAGGCGAGACCAATGACGGACGCATCAACGCCATCCGCGAGCGTGCCGTGCGCCCTGCCCATGCGCTGGCGGCAATCGATGCGGCGGTGTCGGGGCCCGTGGAAGAGGGCAGCGTGGGAGCCGGCACCGGCACCGTGAATTTCGGCTGGAAGGGCGGCATCGGCACCAGCTCGCGCCGCGTGCCCGCGCTCGACGACACCTGGACCGTGGGCGTGCTGGTGCAGACCAATTACGGTGGCGAGCTGAGCATTCTCGGCACGCCGATCACTGCAGACGCTCTTGCCACAGCCAATGCCCGCGTGCCCACAGCGACGAGTCCGGACGGCTCGGTGATGATCATCATCGCCACCGATGCCCCTCTGTCAGACCGCAATCTGGAACGACTGGCCGCGCGTGCCTTCCTGGGGATCGGCCGCACGGGGTCGGCCATGAGCAATGGGTCGGGCGATTACGCGCTGGCGTTCTCGACAGCGGACTCCGTGCGCCGCACCCCGCAGCGCCGGGCGCAGAAGCACACGGTGGAGTCCTGGCCCAATGACGAGATGACGCCCTTCTTTCAGGCCGTTGTGGAAGCCACCGAAGAGGCGGTCTACAACGCGCTGTTCAAGGCCAGCGATGTGCGCGGCGTGAATGGCGACAGATATCCTTCCCTGCCGGTGCCTGCAGTGCTGCGACTGCTGGTGCAGTAGAGCAGTCGTGCAAATGTCAGTCGAAGATACCGGCGGGCAGCAATAATCGGCCGCGAAACAACTCCCTTTCGTTAGCCGACAGCGCAGCCTCTTCTGCCACCACGTCCCAGTGCTGCTCTATGGCCGAAATCAATTGCCCGATCAGTTCCTGCGCCTCTCCAATCTTGAGGTTGAAGCCTGGTGCGGCCGCCAGGCAGCTGCTGACGCGACTCAGATTGTTATCCCCGTGTATGCGCATGGCCTGACCGGCCTCGCGCCCGGCACGCAATTGCGGGCAGATGTCGTAGGCGGGGGTCAGTGAGAGCATCTCGCCATTCCAGAATGCCGCATGGTTGCGGGCATGATCGTCCGTGTTGCTGACCAGAATATTGAACGCCATGCGGCGGAACAATTCAGTGAGCGTGTCATTGGGCTGCGTGAAGCGATGGCGAACTTGTTCGGCCAGCATTTCGTAACTCGCATAGCGTGCCTGCATTTCGTCGAGACCCAGAATCGTCAGGGCCGACACCATGGCCCTTCGTGTTGCGGGCGCCAGGGTGTCCCTGTCGAAACGCTTGACCAGCAGCACGTCGCGGCCAGCAGTGCGGGTCAAACGCACCGTGGCAACATCCAGCCCCGCAAAGTGAGCCAGTCGCATGGCCACGTACTCTGCCTTGACCAGATTGTAGAGGTCAGTGGAGGTGGAAAACTTGGCGACCCACTTGCTGCCATCGAGGTCATCAATCAAGGCCTTGGGCCGCGCGCCTCCGATACTGGTGCCGTGATGGAGGGCCTGCAGCAATGGCGCGGGCAAGGACTCTCCAGCCTGGAGCAGATCCGCGGCCTGCAGCAGCTGCTCCAGAGTGGCCGAGTGGCTCACACGGGGAATGTACTCGGTGGCGCTGTGCTGAAAATCCAGTGCGCCAATGCGATCCGAGCCTGATTCAAGGAGGTAGGTCAGTTCATCCAGTTCAGCGGTATCTACTTGCGGGCCTGACCGGTGCAGCAAACCTTGCACGATGACCCTGCGCCCCCAGGCGTCGGGAGCAGCATCGCGCAAGCAGCCGGCAAGTGCATGTTCCGGGACGTGTTCGCCGGCCCGCAACGGCAGTTCGGGCAGATACAGCGCAATGGCATTGTCGCGAGCCAGATAGCTGCGACCATAGGCAAAGTGCAGACGGCTGCCGTAGCGTTTCAGAGCTCCTGCAACGACAGGTTCATCCGTCCCCGGCAACCAGACCCAGACATAGGCTTGATCAGAAGTCATCGTCGATGCCCGCCTGTGGTCGATGCACGCGGCCTGGCAGCAGGTTCAACCGGGCGTCGAGCAGCGCCTTTTCATGGCTTTTCAGCAGGGGTTCGAACAAGGCAATCTGCAGAATGGCAGCAACCTCAAACACGGTGCCAATGGCAACCTGAGGCCTGCCTTGCAGGACGCTTTTCAGTGTGTTGATGCTGATGCCGGCTCGTTCGGCGAGCTCAAACTGGGTCATGCCACGCTCCCGCCGGGCAAGTTCCAGACGGGCGGCGAGCAACGAGAGGGCCTCGCGAGTGGCGATGGATAGGGCAGGGGTGTTTTTCATTGAATCAATATAATGACGATTGATGCCATCAGCAATCATTTTATTGATGTTGTCGTCTGATGGTATCTTGCAGATCTGCTTGCCGGTACTGGCTCACCGCTCCCCTCACACCTTCTTCACAAACTCCGACTTCAGCTTCATCGCGCCAATGCCGTCGATCTTGCAGTCGATGTCGTGGTCGCCGTCCACCAGGCGGATGTTCTTCACTTTCGTGCCGACTTTCACCACCAGGGACGTGCCCTTGACCTTCAGGTCCTTGATGACGGTGATGGTGTCGCCGTCCTGCAGCACCGTGCCGTTGGCGTCCTTGATGATGCGGGCCTCGTCGCCGGCAGCGGGCGCTGCAACCGCCGGCCACTCGTGGGCGCATTCGGGGCAGACCAGCAGGTCGCCGTTCTCGTAGGTGTATTCAGAGCCGCATTGCGGGCAGGGGGGCAGGGTGCTCATGTCGGGGTGAACCTCTCGTGACGAATTGGGTGGAGCGAAGGGGCGCGATTCTATGCCAGAAGCAGCGTGTGGCACAAAGCGGCCGGCTTGTCTTGGGCAGAGCCGAGGAGGAGAATGCCGCCACTTTCGCGGAAATCGGTCCGCGGACTGCGACGAGGACATCCCATGAAGGCGAAGACATTCACGAGAACACTGCTGGCGGGTGCTGCCCTGCTGCTGGCAGGCCAGGCCATGACGGCCGACAACAGCAAGCAGATCGAGGTGTCCGATGACTCCTTCAACTGCCTGACAGCCATGACACAGGTTGGCGAATACTTCGTCGACAATCTGCTGGGCAATCTGGAGGCCACCGTAGCCGTGGCCCAGTCCGCCACCGGCGGGACATTTCCACCCGGCTCAGTGGTTTCGCTGATCCCCTCGGAAGTCATGGTCAAGCACCAGGAAGGCTGGAACCCGGCCACCAATGACTGGGAATTCTTCGAGCTGAGCGTGTCCCCTGAGGGCAGCAGCATCGCTGTACGTGGCACCACGGAAGTGGTGAACAGCCGCGGTGGCAACTGCTTCGGCTGCCACAACCTGGCGCGCGTGGAGTGGGACCTGATCTGCGGTACCGACCACGGCTGTGCGCCGCTGCCCGTCACCCGCGAGCAGATCCGCAACATCCAGGCGGGCGACCCCCGTTGCGCACGCATTGACTGAGTCTTGAGTGGGAGCGGGCCCTGCTGTGGGAGTGGACTTGCTGTAGGAGCGGGCTTGCTGTAGGAGCGGGCTTGCCCGCGAACAGGTCGCTTGCAAGCAAGCTCCTACAATTCAAACAGTTCGCTTGCAAGCAAGCTCCTACAATCAAGCAACTATTGATCTGGTCGGTATTTATCCCGACGTATAACCCGTTACCATCCGCGCGTTTTTTCGGTTCAGCTGAAGTTCATCGTCCAAGCGGCATTGTCAGTTCATCGGCATGTCGCCGTCAGAAGAAGGAGAGTCCTCTTGAAAGCATCCATTCCTGCCCTGTTCGCGGTTTTAGTCGGCCTGAGCAGCACGCCGGTCCTGGCCCAGGACGTCAATGTCGCGCGCGGCCAGGCCGTGTTCGAAGAAGAGTGTTCGCGCTGCCACGTGCCCGTGGAAATGCAGGCCCGGCTGAATGCCCGCTGGCTCGGACGCCCGGGTGCCGAGCTGTATGAGCTGATCCGCACCACCATGCCGGCCGAGACCCCCGGCTCGCTGAGCAATGCCCAGTACATGGATCTGGCCGCGTTCCTGATGCGCAACGCCGCCGTGCCCGTGCCCGACGCCCTGAGCGCCGAGGCCCTGCTGGCCACCACCATCACCCCGGCGGCCGCCGCGGAAACCGTGGCTGACGAGTTCGAATGGACAGCCTTCAATGGCAGCAATGCGTCCACGCGCTATGCGCCGCTGGACCAGATCACGGCGGACAATGTCGACGAGCTGCAGATTGCCTGGGAATTCGACGCGGGCGCCTTCGGCCCCGAGCGCGAGTCCACCAGTGTCACCACGCCGCTGATGGTCAATGGCATGGTGTATGTGACCGCCGGCGCCACCCGCAACATCGTGGCGCTGGACGCCGCCAGCGGGCAGATCCAGTGGCTGTGGCGCCCCGACGAGGGCGGCCGCTTCGACGACGCACCCCGCAAGGGCTCGGGCAAGGGCCTGACCTGGTATGACAACAACGGCCAGGAAACCATTTACACCATCACCCCGGGCTATTACCTGGTGGCGCTGGATGCCCGCACCGGCCGCGAGATCGAGTCCTTCGGCAAGCACGGCTGGGTGGACCTGCAGCAGGGTCTGCGCAAGGGGCCGGGCCGTGAGGACCTGGATATCGGCATGTCCTTCATGCCCCTGGCCGTTGATGGCGTGGTGATCACAGGCGCCGCTCACCTGGTGGGCATGCGGCCGGTGTCAGCCAGCAATGTGAAGGGCGACATCCGCGGCTTCGACGCCACTACGGGCGAGCTGCTGTGGACGTTCAAGACCATCCCCGAGCCGGGCGAGGCGGGCTATGAGTCCTGGATCGCCGGTGCCGATTTCACAGGCAATGCCGGCGTCTGGGCGCCGATGTCGGCCGACCAGGAACTGGGTCTGGTGTATCTGCCGGTGGAATCCGCCACGGGCGACCGTTACGGCGGCGACCGTCCTGGCAACAACCTGTTCTCCAGCTCCACCGTGGCGCTGGACTACAAAACCGGCGAGCGTCGCTGGCATTTCCAGAGCACGCATCACGACGTGTGGGACTGGGACACCCCGTCGGCGCCGATCCTGGCCGACCTGCCCGATGGCCGCAAGGCGCTGATCCAGACGCTCAAGCAGTCGCACCTGTTCACCTTCGACCGCGCCACCGGCGAGCCGCTGTTTCCCATCGAGGAACGTCCCGTGCCCGGCAGCGATGTGCCCGGCGAGTGGTCGGCGCTGACCCAGCCGTTCCCCGTGCTGCCGTTGCCCTATGACCGCCAGGGCTTCCAGGAAGACGACCTGGTGGACTTCACCCCCGAGATTCTGGCGAAGGCGAAAGAGGCCGCGAAGCCCTTCCGCTTCAGCACCTCGGTGTTCACGCCGCCCTCGCTGTTCAAGGACCCGAACGACGGCACCGAGGGCACGCTGCATCTGCCTTCGTCCACCGGGGGCTCGAACTGGGAAGGCGCCGCCTATGACCCCGAGACCGGCCTGCTCTACGTGCCCTCGCGCACGGCCACCAGCGTGTTGTCGCTGGTGAATGAACCGGATGTGTCCAGCGTGCGCTACATCCAGGGCGGCAGCCGCACCCCGTCGGTGGATGGCATCCCGCTGGTGAAGCCGCCTTACGGACGCATCACCGCCATCGACATGACGAGTGGCGACCACGTCTGGCAGGTAGTGAATGGCGACACGCCGGCTGCCATCAAGAACCATCCGCTGCTGCAGGGCCTGGACATTGGCCGCACTGGCAAGCCGACCCGCTCGGGCCTGGTGCTGACCAAGACGCTGCTGTTTGCGGGCGAGGGCGTGGGCGGAGACCCGGTGCTGTGGGCCCATGACAAGGCAACCGGTGACATCGTGGCCAAGATAGATATGCCGGGGGTTGTCACGGGCGTGCCGATGACGTACATGTACGGGGGCAAACAATATCTGGTGATGGCGGTGAGCCCGCGCGGCGAAGCGGCGCGCATTGTGGCGCTGGCGCTGCCCTGAGGGGCTGAGGCAGCACTGCCCTGTAGGAGCGGGCCTGCCCGCGAAGGTGCGCTGATTCCGGGCCCGGGAGGCGAAGCGCGCTTTGCAGACACGCCGTGAACCCATCCATGGGGGCTCGGT
>CAYWMC010000153.1:0-6292 GCA_964459345.1 uncultured Klebsiella sp.
ATGGGCGACTTCTTCGGGCTCGGCATTCATCGCGTCTATCCCGTGACGGCCAGTCAGGGCCGTGGCGTGCGCAAGATGATCGACGATGTGCTCGCCACCTTTCCCCAGGATGAGCCCCTGTCGCCGGCAGCCCAGACTGGCATCAAGCTCGCCATCGTCGGACGGCCGAATGTCGGCAAGTCCACGCTGGTCAACCGCATGCTGGGCGAAGATCGCGTGGTGGTGTTTGACATGCCGGGCACGACACGGGACAGCGTCTATATTCCCTTCGAACGCCACGGCGAACACTACACATTGATCGACACCGCCGGCATCCGGCGCCGCGGCAAGACCACCGAGACCGTTGAGAAGTTCTCCGTGGTGAAGGCGCTGCAGGCCATCGAAGATGCCAATGTGGTGATTCTGATCATCGACGCCCGCACGGGCATCGTAGAACAGGACCTGCACCTGCTGGGCTATGTGCTGGACGCCGGCCGCGCCCTGGTCATCGCCATCAACAAGTGGGATGGCATGGACATGGAGCAGAAGGAGAAAGTGAAGTCGGACATCCGCCGCCGCTTTGCCTTCGTCGATTTCGCCAAGATTCACTTCATCTCCGCCCGTCACGGCACGGGGGTGGGCGACCTGTACGAGTCCATTCACGGCGCCTACGAGGCAGCCCAGAAAACCCTGACCACCAGCATCCTGACCCAGGTACTGGAAGCGGCGGTGGAAGAGCATGCTCCGCCCATCGTCGATGGCCGCCGCATCAAGTTGCGTTATGCGCATGCCGGAGGACATAATCCCCCCATCATCGTGATTCACGGCAAGCAGACGGACAAGATTCCCGACAGCTACAGCCGGTATCTGGAGAAGACCTTCCGCAAGATTCTGCGTCTGGAAGGCACACCCATCCGGATTCAGTACCGCAGCGACGAGAACCCCTTCATCCGCCACGAGAAGGATCTGACCTATCAGCAGGTGGCACAGAAGCGTCGCATCAAGAAGAATCGCAAGGCACCCCGCACCTGATCGGCTTTGAATGGCAGCCCGGTGCAGCGTCGTCAACAACGGAGGTGATGGAGAATGCGGGGCACAGGGAGACGGGGAGCGCTGCTCGCACTGCTGAGTGTGTTGATGGCCTGTTCAGCGGCCGGTGATTCACCGCTGCATCGGGCCTCTGGCAAGGAGGCCTGGATTCCCACTCCGCAAACCCCTTTCGCTGACTACATCTCCCAGAATGAATCCCGCATCCGGGATGTCCTGTCCACCTACCACTATGCAGGCGACGCCGAACCCTTCGGCCAGGGTTACCCCCTGGAGCGCGCTGTGGCCATGCGGGCGCCCTATGAGCTTCGCAATGCCGACGCCGTCTGCCCGCAGAGTACCGGGGCTGGCAACCGCCAGGGTTTCCTGCTCATTCATGGCCTGACGGATTCGCCCTACCTGCTGCGTGGCGTCGCCGCCTCTCTCCTGGAAAGATTTCCCTGCGCGCTGCTGCGAGGTGTGCTGCTGCCCGGCCATGGCACGGTGCCAGGTGACACCCTCGCCATGCGCCATGCCGACTGGCTGCGCGTGACGCAGTTCGGTGTCGACAGCTTCCGCGGCGAGGTCGATGCGCTGTACCTGGTGGGCTTCTCCACCGGCACCTCCTTGTCCGTGCGCTATGCGGATGCCCACCGGGACGACCCACTGCTCAAGGGCCTGATCATGCTCTCGCCAGCGCTGGCCGCCCGCAGCGATTCCGCCTGGCTGTCCCCCTATGCACGCTGGTTCACGGCCTGGCTGGGGCAGGAAGCCGAGCATGATGCCGCCCGCTACGAGTCGTTTTCCATGAATGCCGGCGCGGAATTCTATCTGCTGACGCGGGGCCTGACCGATCCTGATTTCGAGCCTCTGCAGGTGCCGGTGTTCATGGCCGGCAGCGGAGACGACACCACGGTGAACATGGAAGCGGCGCGGGAATTCTTCTGCAGCAAGACGCCGGCGCAGTCCCGGCAGATGCTGTGGTACCGGGCCGAGGCTACGGGCAGCGATCCGTCAGCCCTGTGCGCCGGCTTGCAGGTAGTGGCAGCCGAAGCGCCTGCGCAGCGCGTGTTCAGCCTGTCCCACACCAGCATTTCCGTGCCCCCTGAAGATCCTCACTATGGTCTGGATGGCGCCTATGCCATCTGCCTGCAATACGGAGACGGCAGCCCGGACTTCCAGACCTGCCGCAATGATCCGGCACAGACGGTCTATGGCGAGCGCAATCTGGGCAGCAACGGCCGCTTCAACGGCAAGCTTGTCCGCCGCGGCTCCTTCAATCCGCACTACCACGAGATGCTCGATGCCGTGGCCTGCTTCGTCAAAGGCGGCTGCTGATGGAAGCCCTGTATTTCTCGCCCATGCTGCTGGGGGTCAACCTGATTCTGGCTGTCGCCATCGCGGCCACCGCGCTGTGGGCGGTGGCAAGACCGATTCCCGGGCCGTCCTGGTGGATGGCGGGGGCCTGGATGCTGGTGGCAGGCATCCTGATGTTCTTCGTGTTCGTGGCCACGCGCAGTCCCGCCCTGAACATCATCGCCAATGCGCTGCAGCTGGCGGGAGAGGCGGTGTTGCTGCTGGGCGTCTTCCGGTTTGTCGGGCGCCCGCTGCCCTATTGGATCGTGCCGGCCAGTGTGTTGCTGATCGTCGCGTTCAACCTGCACTACTGGCTGCGCTCGGGAAACTCCGACTTTCTGATGATGGTGTATTCCCTGATCGCCGGGCTGCTGCCCGTGCAGGCCGTGCGCTTGCTGCTGTGTCACAAGGACGAGCCGGCCACGCGCCCTGCACGCCTGCTGGTGGGTGTCTGCCTGGCGATCTATTCGCTGGTGACCCTGCTGAGGGCGTGGTTCGCCGGGCAGGCCTGGCTGAGCGGTCAGCCCTATGTGCAACCCTACGAGTCTTTCAGCTACCTGTTGCCCTACAATTTCGCCATTCCCGCGCTGGTCATGGGCTTCATCGGCATGGTGCTGATGACCATGCAACGCATCCTTGCCGCCAGTCGCGCCAATGCCGAGCAGGCGCGGCAGAACGCCCTGCGCTTTGAACGCCTTCTGAATGTCTCCAGCGCCGGTGTGGCCGTGCTCAAGGATGGACGCCTGAGTGACGCCAATCAGCACCTTGAGGCACTCACTGGCTGCACGCGGGAGCAGCTGCTGGGTCTGGCTTTTGAAGAGCTGTTTCCGAAACGCTCAAGGTCCATGCTGAGCATGTTGCTGCACAATGCCGACGGTTCGCTGGTGGATGTCGATGTCAAACGCGGCGACGGCAGCAGCTTTCCCGCTGAGGTGCGCGTCGTCCCGCTCGATGAGGAAGGCCCTGGCGATGTGGTGATCGAACTGCGGGACATCACCCACCGGCGGGCGATGGAGGAAGAGCTCAAGCGCCTGGCCACGGTCGACCCGCTGACCGGCGCATTGAATCGCCGCTCCTTCAACAGCCTGTTCGAGCGCATCATGAAGCGGGCTGAGCGCTATGAGTCGGCGCTGTGTCTGGCGGTGCTGGATCTGGATCACTTCAAGATCGTCAATGACGTTCAGGGTCATCAGGCGGGTGATGACGCGTTGCGCCAGTTCAGCCAGATGTGCCTGCGGGAGGCCCGTGCGACAGATGTGTTCGCCCGCTTTGGCGGCGAGGAATTTGTGCTGGTGATGCCCGACACCGAGATCGAAGGCGCCCGCATCATTCTGCAGCGACTTCTGGATAGCGCCTCACGGCTGTCCATGTGGGGTGCCCGAGGCGCCTTCAGTTTTCAGGCAAGCGCCGGTGTGGCCCAGTTCCAGAAGGGCGACACGCTCGACGCTCTGATGCAGCGTGCGGATCGCGCGCTCTACATGGCCAAGGACAAGGGCCGCAATCGCGTCGAAGTGGCGGACTAGTCTTCCCGCAGCACCATGTGCGGCTTGCTGGCTACGTAGTTGCGCCGGAACACCTCGAAATACTCCCCCAGCGCCGCTGCCGCCGGTGCGTCTCCGCCCAGCGCCAGCACCATGGCCGCTACCTCGGCAGTGCACAGCTGATGCTTGTGCACCGCTTCGCGCAACTGATAGCGGGAGCCTTCCTCGGGATTGAGTCCCAGCACCGGCAGGGGGGCCAGATACGCGCTGCGAAACATCTTCTTGGCCTCTCGCCACGTGCCGTCGAGCATGACATACAGCGGCGTCCTGCCTGCGGCGATGGCAGGCAGTTGTGCGGGTGACTCAATGCAGCGTTCCGGCTCGGCGTACTGGGTGGGGAATACCAGAATCGGCGCGTACTGCGGGTTGTTCAGCAGGGCCAGCAGTTCCGGGTCAGGGCGGGTGCGGTCCCACAGGAAGGCATGGTTGTCGTGGATCACGTCTGCCACCAGACGCCCGGTGTTGGTGGGTTTGAAGGCTTCGCCCCAGTACAGGATGAAGCAGAACGCGCTGCCTTGCAGGGGCGCCGGGCGCACGGCGCAGATGCAGGCCTTGAGTGGCATCAGGCAGGTCTGGCAACGCACAACCTTGCTGCCCCGCGCCAGAAAAGGCCGGTGGGGCTTGGCCAGTTCGCGCGCGCGCAGAGCCATGATGGAATTGCTGTGTTCGGGGTGTTTCACGGAGGGGTCCTGGAGGCGCAAGGGGCGGCGATTATAGCCGCATTCACTCGAAGCTGACGCTCAGCCATTCGGTATTGCCATTGAAATTCAATGTCTGCACCCGGCCGTCGCGTTCAATGTTGACCAGATTGTTCTGCTCGGGCCACAGATCGCGCAGCACATTGTGGATCACGGAGAGTGAGGGCAGGGCGGCGGGAATCGGCATCTCCTGATACACCCACAGGAAGATGCCGTCGATCTCCTGGCCGACATACTGCAGGGCAAGGGGGTTGCCTTCGCTGCCCAGCAGGGTGAAGCGTTCCAGCACATAGGCCGCGAATTGTTCCCGTGCCTCGGCGGAGGCGATCAGGTCGGCCTTCGGGTCCAGCAACTGGCGCACGGCGTGTTCAGCATCGTGCACCAGAAAACGGTGCATGACCTCCATGTTGCCGCTGCGGGGGTTGAACAGCACCCGGGTCAGTGCGGCCTGCTGCTGATGTGCGAGTGCTGCGCCCGTCAGGCCGCTGCAGGCCAGCAGGACCAGCAGGGCGCCCATCAGCAGTGGCCGGCGGTGACGCTGGTTCACGGAGTGGCAGCCTCGTCCGCGTCTTCTTCCAGTTCCTCGTCAGTCTTCAGCTCGGTCTTGATGTCCTGCATCAGGTCGCGGCCAGTGAGCCCTCCCGCGCCTTCCGACTTGAAGGCTTCCACACGGGAGGGGATCAGGCGGCGCGGGTAGTAGTTGTTTTCGATGTCCACATCGGCGGTTTCCCAGTACGGGTCGACGACGATGCTGGCCACCTGCTTGTCGGTGACCACCAGCTTGCGCACGCTGTCGGGGCTGCGGCGCCAGATCTCGGCGGGGATGTAGATGTCTTCGGTGCTCGCATCTTCGTAGGTGATGCCCAGAATGATGGGCATGACCAGACCACCCAGATTGGCAAACTCGAGCACGTAGTAGTTCTTGTCCTCGGCAATGGCACGGTCGAGCGCTGCCCGCTCCCAGTCTTCGAGGCCTTCCAGGAAGGCGTTGTAGGCGTTGCGATCCTTGTTGGTCACCGTGAAGCGGTCATTGTCATCGTAGAAGTCCCGCACTTCGGGGTTGCGCTCCACCCAGGTGCGCATGCCCGCGTCGGCATTGCGCTGCACGAACAGCGAGCCGGGTTTGGCGGCATCTTCCTGGCGGCGCCGGTCGTAGTCGATATCGGGATTCTCGGTGTCCAGGCGCATCTCGTAAACGCGCTCCAGCGAGATGTCCACATGGTCGGTGGAGTAGAACCAGCCACGCCAGAACCAGTCCAGGTCCACGCCGGAGGCCTCTTCCATGGTGCGAAAGAAGTCGGCCGGGGTGGGACGCTTGAACATCCAGAGATTGGCGTATTGCTTGAACGCGAAGTCAAACAGGTCCCGGCCCATGATGGTCTCGCGCAGGATATTCAGAGCAGCCGCCGGCTTCGAATAGGCATTCGGGCCAAGGCGGGAAATGCTGTCCGACTGCGTCATGATCGGCACCTGATCCTGGGAGCGCATGTAGTCGGTGATGTCGGCAGGCTCCACGCCCCAGGGAATGCCCGGGTCCCACTCGCGGCCGGCAACGCCGTCCAGATAACTGTTCAGCCCTTCATCCATCCATGTCCACTGGCGCTCGTCGGAATTGACGATCATCGGGAAATAGGTGTGGCCAATTTCGTGAATCACCACACCGATCAGGAACTGCTTCTCGGCCAGCGAGTA